>CAYWLF010000220.1:0-4906 GCA_964458875.1 uncultured Gemmatimonadota bacterium | reverse complement strand
CGCGATCATCCGGAGTGTCTCGGAGGAAATCGCCCGGTACAGTCCGAACGCCATTATCGTCATGGTCACGAATCCGCTCGACGTGATGGCCTACGTGGCCAAGGCGGTCACGGGCTTCCCGCGCGAGCGAGTCATTGGGATGGCCGGAATCCTGGACACGGCTCGATTCCGCAGTTTCATCGCGATGGAGTTGAATGTCAGTGTCGAGGACATCCAGGCGCTGGTCCTCGGCGGTCACGGTGACAGCATGGTCCCGATCGTGAGTACGGTGAGCGTCGGCGGTATTCCGCTGACACAGCTTCTGAGTGCCGAACGCATCGAGGCGCTCGTTCAGCGCACGCGCAAGGGCGGTGGAGAGATTGTCAAGCTCCTGGGGACGGGTTCGGCCTACTACGCGCCGTCAGCGGGCGCGGTTCAGATGGTCGAGGCCATCGCCAGGGACAAGAAGAGAGTGCTGCCGTGCGCTGCGTGGCTCGAAGGCGAGTACGGCCTGGACGGTCTGTTCCTCGGGGTGCCATGCAAGCTCGGAGCGGCAGGCCTTGAAGGTGTGATCGAGGTGCAGCTGTCGGAATCCGAGCGGGAAGCTCTGGGGGCCTCGGCAGAGGCCGTCCGCGGCACGATGGAGCTGGTTCAGCTCTGAGGCCTCCAGCTCTCGGCTCACGCGTCGGGCCAGCCGATGAAAGGGACCGCGCCCCCCCCGGGCGTGGTCCCGCATGTACGCCATGACGTATTTCGAGTTTCTCGGCCGCTGGTACAACCTCGCCTTTCTCGCCATTGGCGCGGGCGGGCTGGTCTGTGCTGGCTGGGGAAGGGTGCGGGGGCGAAATCTGTTCCGGACTGCCACCACGCTCCTGGTAGCCGCGGTAACCGGTCTCACATGGAACGGGACCATCCACGACCTGGGCCTCGGCTCCCCGGGTCCGCGTTTTCCCTATGTGCTGGTCGGGTCCGCAGTGGCCGGTTGGCTGGCCGGCCGCTGGTTGTGGCGGATCAGGGAGCGACATTTCAGGCCGATTTCGGCGGTCCGATTCAATCGTGCCGGGCACCAGGGCGTCGAAGCCCGCCTGGTCACCCGCAGCGCCGGGGTGGGGCCGGGTTCGGGACGGGCGCAGTGGCAGGACGACGAAGGGACGCTCCACATCGTGCACGTGCATACCGCGGGAGAGGAGATCGGATTCGGGCGCCGCGTACGCCTGGACCGGTATGACGCCGGATCGGAATCCTACCTCGTTACCGGTTTGTCTCGCCGGCGTGGGACCGCCGGAAGACGGGACGAGTCCTCCTGAATGTGACGGTCCGAACGCTGACGTCGTCTTTGGGGCGAACTGCCTCGACTGAAAGCGAAATGGAAGGGAGGACCCCCCGATGAAGAGACGATTGAGGATTCTGATGCTCGGCGCACTGGTCGCGAGTGGTGCTGCGGCTTGCGACGACGGTTCCACGGAACCTGCCGGTGGCGATCCGTCGACGGAGTTAGGCGTGAACGCCGACATGGAACTCCAGGTCGTTGGAGATGCGGACCTGGCCGAGGTCCTGATCGACGACGTGTCCCTCTCGATGGCGACTCCAACGGACGGGGCACCGTTCGGGCAGGGACGCGAGTGCTTCCGCGAAGCGCGTCAATTGCTGCGCAACGGGAACGAAGATGCGGCCCGCGTCCAGGCACGCGAGTGCCGGATGAACCTGGTCCGCTCCATGTTCGAGCGGCACGGTGAGGGCGTCATAGACGAGATGTTCGCCCGTGTCGAAAGCCTGGTAGAGAGAGTCGGAGAAGCTGGCGACGAATTCGCCCGACATGCCGAACTCGAGGCGAAGCTCCGCGGGTTGCTCGAGGAAGCGTATGCCCTGCGCGACGGAGGCGACCTCGTAGGGGCGGGGGAGCGGTTGGTCCTGGCGCTGCAGGTCGCGGACCGGATGCGCCACCGTCACCCGGATTTCGACCGTGATCCCGCGGCCGTGGCCCGGCTGGCGATGGCCCGCAGCGGAGAGGCTGTCCGCCTCGCCGAGCGCCTGATCCCTGAGCCCACCCTTAAGCAGGAGGGCCTGCTGTTCCGCGCGGTGGAGTTCCGGCGGCGGGCACAGTTCTCCTTCGAGCACGGTTGGTACCGCCGCGGGGTCGCGCAGGCGCACCGGGTGGAGCAGCTGTCGTTGTTGGCGGTGCTGAACGGTGAACCTCCGACGGTGGAAGATGCTCAACGTCTCCTGAGTCTCGCCGACGAGATGATCGCGGGGGCGCAGGCTGCCATCGGTGACGCACCGACGGAGGCGCAGCAGCGGATTCTGGAGCACGCGATCCGGCTGCGGAATCGAGGTGCCGAGGCGGTCAACATGTGGCAGTGGCGCGGGACGGGCCTCCTGTGGCGCTCGGCGATCACGGCGGCCGTGCTGATTCCGTAAGTCGGCCCCGCTTCATCTGGTGGTGGACGGATGTTGCCGAGAGACGGGTCGTGACGAAGAAGGGGCAGCGCCTGGCGCTGCCCCTTCTTCGCTGTAGTTGTGGCTTGAGTCCGGTTACCTCGGGCACTATCAGGTGATAGGCAGCTCAGATTCCCGCAGCGCCCGAGCCACGGTCAGGTCAGGGCGGCTCGCCAGGTCGAGGGTGCCCGGTTCCTCCACCCGTTTCCAGTTCGCGTCCCATACCAGCTCCACCCTGGGACGGAGGATGTTTCCAGGATCGGTGGCCACGACACGTCCGATTTCACCCGAACTGATCTGAACGTAGCTGTCCATGGGAAACGCTGAGATCTCGTTTACCAGGGCAGATACTACCTGCGGGGCGAAGTACTCGTCTTGCATTCCGACCACTCTCTCCAGGGCCTCCAGGGCCGTAAACGGCGACCGGTAGGTCCGCGGGTGTGAGAGTGCTTCGAACACGTCGGCGACGCCCAGGATTCGGGCGATCGGATCCAAGTCGCGGTCGAAGAGGCCGTACGGGTACCCCTGACCCTGTGTCCTCTCGTGCTCCTGCAGCACGGCCCGCCTTAACCACTCCTGTCGCGGGGCGCACCGCTCCAGGATCTTGGCCCCGTACACCGGGTGCTTTCGGAGAGTCTCCAGCTGCCGCTCGGACCACGTTCCATGATTGCGAAGCATCTGGACGGGCAGCTTCGCCATGCCGACATCGTGGAGGAGCCCTGCGTGAATGACGTCGACAGCGTCTTCCACTCCCGAGACCATGCCGAGAGCGATCTTGCCCGCGAGAACTGCGACGTTCACACAGTGGCTGGCGAGGTCGTAGCTGTCATGCGGCTCCAGGCAGCGGTTGATGAGGCTGTTGTCTCGCAGGAGATCCGTGTGCATTCGTTCGGCCAGCAGCCGGCCCGCATCCACGTCCGGATCTTCTGAACCCCTCACAGAGGCGAGGGTCGCTTCCACGTACGCGTGGGCTTCCTCGTACAGGCGATTGGGGGAAAACGGGTGCGGAGAGCGTGCCCGAATCGGTCGATCGTCTGCGGTGGCAGCCGGAGTCTCAGACCCCGCGTGCCGTGACGAGCGCACAGTCGTCAGGACCAGATCTTCCTCATTCGCGGTGTCCGCCAGCGTCGCCGGATCCTCGACGTGCCGCACGGGCCAGGGGAACGCTTCGAGGGCCGCACGTACCTCCGCGGTCAGCTCGGTGTCCCCGAGCACGACGATGAGGTTCCGATTCCCTGGATCGTCCATCTGATCACTCATCCTGTGCCTTCCAACGTGGATGCTGACTATCGTTGCCATGCGCGCTGGACGTACGCCCGCACGGGCGATTTGTGCAAATTCCGGGCTCGCGCCGCGTCCCTCGTCATCCCATCTTCACAGTATGCATACGAGATTCCTGTTGCTCGGGGCAATATCGGCGTTCATCGGAGTGGCGGCGGGGGCTTTCGGCGCTCACGCGCTGGAGGCGCGTTTGTCCTCCGATCTGCTCGCGGTTTACGAGACCGGGGTGCGTTACGAGCTGTTTCACGCCGTGGCCCTGCTGGTCGTAGGGCTGGCTGCCGATCGCTGGCCGAAGGCGGGGTGGGGCAGGGCCGGATGGATGTTCCTGTTCGGGACCATCCTCTTCTCGGGCAGCCTCTACGTACTGGCCCTCACCGGAGCGCGAGCGCTCGGCGCGGTCACGCCGCTCGGCGGGCTGTGTTTCCTCATCGGGTGGTCTCTCGCCGCCGTCGCGGCCACCCGGTCAGGACCGCCAGACTCCCAGGCGGAAACGGCCTGACGCATCACAGGCGCGGCGGAGTGACTCCGGTCTGTCCCTGGTATTTCCCCTTCTTGTCCGCGTAGCTCGTTTCGCAGTCCTCGTCCGACTCGAAGAACAGGACCTGGGCAATGCCCTCGTTGGCATAGATGCGGGCGGGCAGGGGCGTGGTATTGCTGATCTCGAGTGTCACGTGCCCCTCCCACTCCGGCTCGAACGGCGTGACGTTCGTAATGATGCCGCACCGGGCGTAGGTGCTCTTGCCCACGCAGATCGTCAGGACGTTGCGAGGAATGCGGAAGTACTCCACGGACCGGGCGAGCGCGAAAGAGTTGGGAGGGACGATGCATACGTCGCCCTTGTACTCGATGAACGACCGCTCGTCGAAGTGCTTGGGATCGACCACGGGAGCCAGGGCGTTGTGGAAGATCCTGAACTCGTCCGACACGCGCATATCGTAGCCGTAGCTGGACAGACCGTACGAAATCACGCCGTCCCGGACCTGGTCGTCCGTGAACGGCTCGATCATTCCATGTTCGCGTGCCAAGCGTCTAATCCAACGATCACTCTTGATCATCGTGCGTCTCGTCCTGTTCCCTGGCGCAGATAGTTTCCAGGAGGTCCTCGAGGGCCTCCGCCACTTTCGTTGTTCGTTCCTCCGGGGCCGAGTGCCCACAGCCGGCAGCCAACTCGAAGCTGCCCCCAAGCCGGGCGGCCCACCGCCGAGCGGCG
>CAYWLF010000219.1:0-4918 GCA_964458875.1 uncultured Gemmatimonadota bacterium | reverse complement strand
CATAGACCACGGAGTACGGATCCACCTCTCGCACTTCGGGCTCCGAGCCATCGGGCTTGAGGTAGCGGAACCGGCACCGGGTGCGCGACCGCGCGGCGTCCTTGAGGAGGCCTCGCAAGGCCGCCCCCTCCCGGTCGCCCTCGTCGATCTCGTACCGCTCTTCCTCACCGTGGCCCGCCGATACGGCGAGTTCGATCTCGATCCTGTGGGCCAGGTCTCCGATCTCGCTCGATCCCCCCGGCGGCGCCTCGCCGGCGGCCGCCCTGAGCCCGATAGCCAGCGAGAGCATCTCGCGGCCGGATAGCCGTGAAGGTCTGTCAAACTTCTTGTGGGCATAGACTTTGAGATTGTTTGCTTCAAGCAAAATCTGCATCTCGTCCGCGCCGCCTGCCGGGTGGTAAAAGGCGCGCGACGTGACTTCCTCGAGATCACGCTGCAGCGTCTCCACGCCCACACCCAGGCGCTCAGCGGCCTCCGTGAGAGGTACCCCGCCATCTCGACTGGCGAGCGGCAGCAGATACAGGATGCGCTCGAGCTGCTCGCCGGCCGTCCCAATCTCAGTCATTGACGCCTCCCGTGGCCGGCGAATCCACCGATAAGGCAGCGGCGGAGGCCTCGTAGACGGCCAGCACCTCGTCCGCCAGCGACCGAAGGCCGCGGGCGAGCGCCGGGGGAGCCGTAATGCGCGCCCTTCCCTCCAGGCTGAGGATCCAGCGCAGGAACGGGCTCACCTGCCGGACCTGGAACGTCCGCACCTGCGATCCATCCGGCATTTCCTCTTCCACCGTCCCATATCCGTTCCTGTCTGCCCACAACGAGGTCGGAAACTCGAACAGCACCCGGGCCTCGAGAGTCCTGTCGTCCTCCGATCCGAGCTCCCACGCATCCCGGTCCCGGTACTCGTCGAGCGAAAAATCGGCTGGGATCTCATAGTCCGGCTTCTTGGGAGACTTCGTGTTGGCGCGAGGATCCTCCATGCGACCCAGCCGGAAGACCCGCGCCGCCTCGCGGGTCGCGTCGTGCCCGATGAGATACCAGTGACCCCGCTGAAACAGGAGACCGTACGGCGCGACGTCACGCTCCGTGTCCTCACCGCGAAGGATGCCGTGGTACGTGAAGCGCACCCGCTTGCGGGCAAGCAGGGCGTCGGAGAGCGTCCGGACCCGGGCGCGTACTTCGTCGGCACCCGGCCTGTCCAGGTAGAGCACGGGCGAGCGGTCAGACGGCCGATACGCATCGCTCAGGTCGAAGGTCAGCTTCCTGAGCGCCGAATCGGCCTCACGCTTCAGAGGCGAGGACGGGATCCAGGACACGCGCGACAGAGCGTCCTGCACCAGCCCCACGTGATGAACGGACAGGTGCAATTGCCCGGCTCCAGGCCGTGCTACGGGCGGGGCATCAGGGGCTACTCCCGACGTTTCCGGAGCGATCAGCTTCAAGTACGGCAGGTAGAAGTCCGCGTTCGTGAGCCGGTAGGCTTTCACGGCCTCCGTGCCATAATTGATCGTGAGATCGACCGTCTCGATCGGGATCCCGAATTTCTTCAGTTCGTCTTTGTCCCGCTCGAACATGCGGCGAACCGTCTGGCGCGCCGTCTCGTCCGCTTCGAGGTACTTCTCGCCGTAGGCGGGCACGGCTTCCATGATCTGGTCCACCTCGACCGGTATTTTGCGCCCTACGAGGAACGCGATCAGGTCGAGCCAGCGCTGCGTCTTCGAGATCCGCTCGACCATGGTCAGACCCTTCCCTCCAGCTTGATCCGCACGATCCTGACCAGGAGGCCTTCGCAGCCGATCCCGAGAATGCGCTGACGCCACTGGGCGATCCGCTCGCGAGTGATGCGCTCGTCGTGGGCCGCAGGATTTCGCAGCTTGAGCAGGGGTTCCAGCTCATCGGGGAGCGTGACGGTGAGCCAGGCGGCATCGCGTGTGGGAAAGGCCTCGTGCACGGCTCCCTTCATCTCGGGCCGCGTGGTCAGAAGATGTCGCACGGAGCCGATCGTCTGGCGGGGCACGGATCGGCCGAGATCGATCTCTCCCTTGCCGTCGCGGATCGCGCGCTCGGAGGGCGGTTTGGGGGCCATGATCGGCTGCAGCGCCGGGAAAATGGCCGCGTTGAGTTCGGTCTCGATCGCCTTGCAGTACTCCACCGCGGTGGGAGAGAAGTCGAACCCCGGATCCTCACGTCGGGAGCGGAATACCGCCTCTCCCGTCGTCAGGAAGGTACGGGAGGTGGGATGCAGCGCCTCCCAGATCTCCTGCCCCAGGAGATTGTCCCGGAGTTCGGCGGACAGTCGCTCGGTCTCACCCCGTAGCTCCGAGTCGCGCACCACCCAGCGGCGCCCCCCGGTCAGTTCTTCCGAATCGGCGAACCAGTTCGCCCCGTCCTGGCGCTCGACCACCAGCGGAAGCTCGATCATTCCCCCGTAGATCGACACCGGACGGTGGTGGTAGCGCACGTTGAGGAGATTGCGGAGATCCTCGTTCGTCGCCGGGCCGTCGCCCGCGATCAGTCGGCGGATGTCCGCCAGCCGGAACCAGCAGTCCACTTCCCTGTCCCGGTAGTAGGACGGCATGTGGTCGAGCTCGCCGGGACCGTCTCCCGGAACGTCCCGATCGGTCACCTCCACGAGGTGGCCGGCATACAGCGAACGGTAATCTGTCAGGTACAGGTGCGTCTCCACACCGGCGTCGATCTGAGCCTGAAGCGCCAGTACATCGTCCTTGTGGGCCAGCGGCTCGTCGCGGTTGGGTGAGCGCAGCTTGGCCCACCACACGTAGACTTCGAGGTCATCGGCTTCGCCCTGGGCCTCACGCGCGGCCCACCGAAGCAGGACCTCCAGGTGGCGGTCCATCGCGTCGTCGGCGTACGACGGGTTCCACACGCTCAGGAGATGTCGGGGTACAGCGTTCGGCTCGGTCATCGGACTGTCCGCAAGAGGGTTGCGCGGGGCCAGGCGAACGCGTCGTGCGGGGGCGCACGGGAAGGTACTGCACGGCTGTCCATGGCTCCACCCTGGTGGCTGATGGCGGGTGGCGATCGAACGTGGGCTCGGGGTCCACACGTCAGGAATCGTCCGCCTCCCGAATATCTACCGAAACTTTACGAGGGGTGTGTGACAGCGGGAGAAGGGCCCCGGGCATCCCGGGGCCCATGCGCGTGCCTCAGCTTTCGTCTGAGCCGCGCTCCCTGGCCCAACCGCGCCTGCGGCTCGGTGAGGCGATGGGGTTCATGTCAGGGGCCGCTCCGGCGGCGCCATACCCGGCTGCTCGCGAACTTCCCGGAAACGCCGACAGGTGCACCAGGCGCTCCTTGTGATTCACTACGGCCGTCAGCTCTGCCCCGATCGCGGGGCCGGACAGGAGGTGGTACGCGCCCTTGCCCACCGTGGGCGCCTGCCCCCGCGTCGCGGATCCGACCTTCGCCAGGAATCGCACTGCCGCAGCAGGAGCTGGCCCGCCATTTTCGTGTTTCCGGTTCCCGCGTACGGCCAGGGCATCCATGCAGTACCCGCCCAGGAAACGCTCGTGCAGGCGAGCGTAGAGCGACCCGCTGCCCACGACATCCACGGCGAGCGGGCGACCGCCGAGAAACGCGAGGAGCCCCACCTGGCCATCCTCGATCGGAAACTGAGCGATCCAGTCGTCCAGGCTCTCGGAGTGACGATCGTAGATCTCGTCCATCGCGCCCGTGTCCGATCTGACGCCCATGCTCGCACCGACCTCCCGGATCTCGTGCCATACCGCACTCTGCGCCTGGTGCAGCACGCTGGCGCTTGCCTGCATTGGCGATGCGGCGAGGGCGGCCTCAACCTCGCGGGCTTTCCTTCGAACGCGTGACGGTGCATGCCTGGGCTTGGTACGCGACCGGAACTCGTCAGTCACGTGACGCCACCGTCCCTGCTCCATGCAGGAGACGGGAATCACGGTCTCGGTGATCGATTCGAGGATGATCGTGCGGTTCGTGATACGGTTCTGCTTGGCTCCGATCAGCTGCTCTCCGTCGAAGATGAGAACATCCACTTCACCCTTATTCGAGGCGACTAGGCTGGGCACGCTGCCCGATCCGAGCTCACCGATGGAGACCGCTCCTGAGGCAAGCGCGTCTCCCAGCAAGAGGTATGGAAGGTCGGGCTGCAGGCCCGATATGAGCGGGAATATGGTGAGATTCTCGTGTCGCTGAGACGCGCCAGGCTGGACGCTCAGCAAGGGCGTCAGCGGCTGATGGACTCCGGTGGACTCCGCATGTGTCATGGCACCTCCGGTATTCTCAGGTTCACCCGAAAAGTACGGAGGGGGTGTGACAGTCCGAGGCTGAGATTGCCCGGAAGTGGCTGTCACGTCAGGGCCTTGACACGAAGAGGACGTTTGACGGATTGACACCCGCCGGAGGCCTGTGTGTTAGTTGGGCACCGAATTGTCGGCCCAGGAGGACCACATGCCCCTTACAGAGTGTCCCGACTGCGGCGGCGTCGTTTCTGACGCTGCGCTCACGTGTCCGACGTGTCACCGGGTTTTGGCTGCGGCCAACACGGATGGAAATGCGATGGTGATGCGGTGCGCGCGTTGGGCTATCGTGGGGGCGGCGGGAATGGTGCTCGTGTGGACTCTCGTCCAACTGCTGGCGTGATTCACCCCGGCTGAGACCCTATATTGGGGCATGCTCTCCAAGATGCGCCGCTGCCTCGAATGCGACTACACGTGGAGTCGCTACCTCGCCTTTCCCACCTGTCCCAGGTGCGGCGAGCATGTCACGCAAGCGGTCGTCCGGCGTGAGACGACCCGCCTCCGTCGCATAGTCATCCTGGCGATCGTCCTCGGAGTGGTCACTTCGCTCCTTGCCGAGGTCATCCAGCTGTTCTGGTAGTCCGTCCCTACTCGTACCGCAGTGCCTTCACCGGATCGAGGCGCGCAGCCCG
>CAYWLF010000218.1:3461-4923 GCA_964458875.1 uncultured Gemmatimonadota bacterium | reverse complement strand
CGGCGGGCGGGACCACAAACGACGCAACCGTTTCAGAGGTCGTCGTGTCCGATCGGTTGAAGGCGCCGGGGAGGGCCCGGCAAAAGTCGAATGGGCGACGACAGGAAGAGCTCGAGCGAGTGGAAGATTCACAGCTTCTGGCGAAGGTGCGAGCGGGGGATCCCGCGGCTGAGCGCGCCCTGTACGACGCCCACGTGGACCGGGTCTACCGGCTGGCGTACCGGATGACGGGTGACGAGGCCCTGGCCCAGGACTTCACGCAGGAAGCCTTCATTCGCGCCTTCAACAAGCTGCACACGTTTCGGGGCGATTCGGCCCTGTCCACGTGGATGCACACGGTGACCACCTCGGTGGTCCTGAACGGGTTGAGAAAAGTGAAGAAGTTCCGGACGTCAGAATTCGATCTCGAGAAGGCCAGGGCGGTGGCGGGCGAGCAGCCCCGCGCCGAGCCTGACCTC
The DNA here is from genome assembly GCA_964458875.1 of uncultured Gemmatimonadota bacterium. Classification (GTDB taxonomy): domain Bacteria; phylum Gemmatimonadota; class Gemmatimonadetes; order Palauibacterales; family Palauibacteraceae; genus Benthicola. Next base: position 4,465 of record CAYWLF010000218.1, on the reverse strand, counting down.
CGCGATCGACTGCGGCAGGCCGTGGACGGTCTGCCTGACGGATACCGGACCGTCTTCGTGATGCACGATATCGAGGGATACACGCACGACGAGATCGCCGGCGCGCTTGGCGTCGCGAGCGGTACGTCGAAGGCCCAGCTCTCACGGGCCAGGGCGAAGCTCCGCGTCGAACTCGCGGACTTCGCGGAGGAAGTGGTGGCATGAACGACCAGAATCAGAACGACACCGATCTAGGCGAGACCGAGACGGACCGCTTCGACGCGGGTGTGGTGAAGGTGGCACGGCAGTCGTATCACACGCCGCCCGAGACTCCGCGCGACGACATGTGGGCCGTGATCCAGGCGTCACGCGCGGCGGACGTGGTGCCGATCCGGCGCTTCCGGCCCCAGCCCTGGTGGGCAGCGGTCGCTGCTGCGCTGGTGATCGGTGTGGTCCTCGGACGCGGATCGCTCGACGGCGGACCGGACGGGAGCACGACGGTCGCGGACGGAGGGGCCGATGTGGCGGCTTCCGTGGACGGGCCGGCACCCACGGGCGCGCCGGGCGGATCCGCCAACGCGGTACCGCGCTCCTATCGGACAGCCGCGGCCCGGCACCTCAACCGCACCGAAGATTTCCTCACGATGTTCCGGGTCGATGCCCGTTCGGATCAGCTGGAGGACGTGGACCTCGGACCGTGGGCGAAACGGCTTCTCACGGACACGCGCCTGTTGCTTGACTCCCCGGCCGGGGGCGATCCGGAACTCCGGATGCTGCTCAGTGACCTGGAACTGGTGCTGGCGCAGATCGTCCAGCTGAGGGCAGGCGATCCGAACGAAGTAGAGATCATCGACGAAGGTCTGGAATCCAGTCAGCTGCTGTTCCGGCTCAAGGCCGCCCAGGCGACCGCGCCGGCTACGGTGGGACTGTAAGACGCACGAGGAAGAGGAGAGAAAGATGTCGAAGAAGATGATGAAGGGATCGGGGGCTCTGCTCTGCCTGGCAGTCCTGCTGTTGCCGGGACG
>CAYWLF010000218.1:0-3361 GCA_964458875.1 uncultured Gemmatimonadota bacterium | reverse complement strand
TGATGAAGGGATCGGGGGCTCTGCTCTGCCTGGCAGTCCTGCTGTTGCCGGGACGCGCGATAGGGCAGGACGAGGCTCAGGCGGCCGAGCACATGTACGCACAGGCCATCGCGCTGTCGGCGCAGGCGAGCGCGATGTCCGCTCAGGCCATGAGCGCCGCCACCCGCTACGAGGTGGCACGCGTGACGGAGCTGGCCTACCAGGCGACGGCGATGGCCGACACCATCTACCGGGCGGCCCGTCGGGCGCTGAACGAGTCGCAGTACCGCAAGGCGATCGAGCTGTTCGAGGTGTCGCTCGAGGAGGAGCCCGAGTACTCGGCCGAGGCGCTGTACTACCAGGCGCTGGCGTACTACCGCATGGGCGGTCGGAGCAACTACGACAGGGCGTATAGCAAGCTGAACGAACAGTTGTCGCGCTACCCGGACGCGGCCTCGAGCGGTGACGCCGAGGAGCTGATGGTCCGGATCGAGGGCGAGCTGGCGCGGCGCGGCGACGCCCAGGCTGCCGAACGCCTGGCGCAGGAAGCCCACAGGATCGAGGCGAGCGAGGTGCGACGGGAGGCGGAGCGCGAATCGCGGCGGGACGTTGAGCGGGAACACGTGGCCGTCCAGGAGCACGAATACCAGGAAGAAGCCGATATCAAGGCCATGGCACTGCACGCGCTGATCCAGGCCGACCCGGAAAAGGCGATCCCGTATCTCTCGAAGGTGCTGGAGAATCGGACCCCGGAGACAGCCGAGCTTCGCGAGCAGGCCGTGTTCATCCTCGGCCAGCACGAGTCCGACCAGACGCTGGACGTGATGCTGGACGTCGTGCGAAACGACCCCGATCCCGACGTGAAAGGTCAGGCGGCCTTCTGGCTGAGCCAGGTGGACGATCCGAGGGCCATCGACGCCACCATTTCGATCCTGGAAGACCCGAACCTGGACGAGGATCTCAAGGGCCAGGCCGTCTTCGCCCTCGGGCAGACGGATGACCCCGGGGCCGGCCAGATCCTCCGGGACTACGCCTCCCGGTCCGACGTCGATCCGGACGTGCGCGCGATGGCGGTGCACGGGCTCGCCCAGCACCCGTCGCCGGAGAACGCGGCGCTCCTGAAGCAGATGTTCGACGACGTGGATGATCCGGATGTGCGCGAGCAGATCCTGTTCGCCCTGACACAGATGGACGGGGCCGTGGACGGAGACTGGCTGCTCTCAATCTTCTCGAACGAGAACGAGGAAGACGAGGTCCGCGAGATGGCCCTGTTCATGGCGGGCCAGTCCGGTAACTTGGACGCCCGGGTGCTGGGCCAGATGTACGACTCGGCCGGCGACAACACGGATATGAAGGAACACATCCTGTTCACGCTGACGCAGGTCGACAGCGATGCGGCGTTCGACAAGATGCTCGAGATCGCCCGCAGCGAGGAAGACCCGGAGCTACGTGAGCACGCGATCTTCTGGATCGGCCAATCCGGCGATCCGCGGGCGCAGGACGTGCTGCTGGAGATCCTGAACGAGTAGAGCCATCGCCCTGTTCGAGGAGGTCCTGGCCCGCTGATCCGGATCTAGGGCAGCAGCACCCGTGCCGGCCGCGAGGAGCAGTCGATCATCGGACTGCTCTCGGCCGGCGCGTAGGTGCCCGGCTGGATGTCGGGCGACAGGCACCGCCCCCGGCCGGTGGGGTCGTTGAAGCGCGTAGTCCCCGTGCCGAGCTGCCCGAATTCGTTCGACCCCCAGCACAGGACCTGTCCGTCGGCCGTGCGCGCGCACGTGTGATTGGAACCGGCACTGATCTCCACGATGTGTCGTGCTTCCTGGGACTCGAGTGGGGACCACGCGGCGAGGACCACCACGGCCGCCGTGACGAGCCCTGCCAGCCCGAGGCGCCGGTCGCGCGCACGTGTCCGTTCCAGCTCGGCGATCCTCCGCTCGAGTCGTTCCGTTTCCCGTTTCGTCATTCGTCTCCTCCGTACTCGAGTTTCCACGCGTGCCGCTACAGTTCCACGGTCAGATTGGCCCCGATCCACCGTTCGTCCACCGTGCGGAACTGTCCCATCGGGGAAGGACCGTCGTGGTACTCGGCGTTGAGCAGCAAACGGACCGTCTTGATCCGGAAGGCAGCGCCGACCACGACATGCGAGGCTATGCGTTCGGTGAATTCCGTGATCTCGAAGTCCGCCGCCGCAAACGGCGCGATTCGCTTGCCGCCCCACTGTGTGGGGTCCCATTCGGCCCCAAATCGAAACGCCCACTTCTCCACGGTCGTGAAGATCACGAACGGGTCGCCGGGCAAGCCGGTGCCCGTGAAATCCTCGCTGCGTCCCAGGTTGAGATCGCCGCCCACGTAGATCCGGCCGCAGAATCCGGGGCGCAGGCCCAGCAATAGCTCGAATCCCTCGCGCGAGCTCTGGAACACGTCCTGCGGATTGTCGTCCACGTAGTCGTCGCCGAAGTGCGAGCTGACGTGCAGGAGGGTGAGCCCGAAATCGAACATGCCATACCGGATGCCCAACGGCACGCCGACCCTGTAGTCCGTGGCGATCTGCTCCTTCTCGATCGATTCCATGAAGAAGCGGGAGAACACTCCGACCTCGAACCCGAGGTCGATCGCCGGTCGTCCCGGACTCTCCTCCTGGAAACGAACCACCGGGATTCGGACGCCCACCGCGACCTGTGCCTCCAGGTTCGACCCATCGATGCTGTCGTCGATATCACGCTCTGTGGAAAACAAGCCGCCCCCCAGGTGCACTACCAGCGGTGCCGCACGCAGGGGGGCTACCACGAACCGACCCGGAAACCAGTCGGTTCCGGAGCTGCTCGACGAATCCCCGGGGGCCGGCGTCTCCTGGGCCCCGAGGGGCAGGGGAGACGCTGCCAGGAGGACCGTCAGGGCGATCGCGGCAGCGGCGTTCCTCATAACAGATCCGTCTTTTCGTCCGAATGACCGGTGTTGACTTGTGTGAAGCGCGGAATCTGAAGAGAATCAGGATGAGGCACAACGTGTGTCCAATTACCGGCGGAGAAAAACCCGTGACATACCGAGATCTGGACATCCGGCTCATTCGGGCGCTGCAGGCCGACGCACGCCGGTCCAACCGCCAGCTGGCCGAGGAGCTGGACGTGGCCGCAAGCACCGTGGGCCATCGTCTGAAGGACCTCGAGGAACGCGGCGTGATCCAGGGGTACCGCCCCGTGATCGACTACCGCGCGCTCGGATTGGGTCTGGTCGCCGTGACCCGGATCAAGGCGCCACGGAGACCGAGCCCGAGGCGAAGCGGCTGTTTGAGCAGTGGCAGGCCCTTCGCGAGGAGTCCTGGACGATCCGGGCGTTGACCGACGAAGGAGACCTCGGGATCGGCCATCCCACCGTGACC
>CAYWLF010000217.1:0-4957 GCA_964458875.1 uncultured Gemmatimonadota bacterium | reverse complement strand
CGTACGTCCGGCAGCCGCCGTTCTTCACATCCATGTCGAGGGAGCCACAACCGCTTCAGAACGTCATCGGGGCACGGGCCCTCGCCCTGCTCGGAGACTCGGTGACTACCGACCATATCTCACCAGCTGGGGCGATCGCACAGGATTCGCCCGCCGGCCGCTACCTGGAGCAGCGTGGAGTGGTCCCGGCGGATTTCAATTCGTACGGATCCAGGCGCGGCAACCACGAGATCATGATGAGAGGCACCTTCGCCAACGTAAGGCTGAGGAATCAGCTCGTTCCCGGCGTGGAGGGAGGATTCACACGCCATCTGCCGTCCGGGGACCAGATGTCGATCTTTGACGCCGCCATGCTCTACGAGCGCGAAGGTGTGCCGTTGATCGTGATCGCGGGTCGCGAGTACGGCACGGGATCGTCGCGCGACTGGGCCGCCAAGGGACCCAGCCTCCTGGGAATCCGAGCGGTGATCGCGGAGAGCTACGAGCGTATCCACCGCAGCAACCTGATCGGCATGGGCGTGCTGCCCCTGCAGTTCGCCGCCGGGCAGAGCGCCCGGGCACTCGGACTGACGGGCGCCGAGATCTTCGATGTGACGCGAATCGACGGAGATCTCAAGCCGGGCGGTGAGGCTTCCGTGCGGGCCGTATCCGACGACGGAGCGGTCACCGAGTTCGACGCGATCGTCCGTCTCGACACGGAGGTGGAAGTCGAATATTACCGCAACGGAGGCATACTGCAGACGGTGCTGCGCCAGCTGGTGTGAGGCCTCTGCGCGCGGGCCTGACCCTTGCAGATGAAGCGCGAAGTCCCGTGACCCGCCCAACCCATGAACGGAGTGACCGATGACCAATATCGGAGTACGACATTTCGCCATGCTGGCCGTGCTCCTGGCCGCAGCATGCTCGTCCGCGCCGCCGCCCGAAATGGCGCCCGCACCTGTCCCGCCGCCACAGGTGGTCGAGACGCCCGCCGGCCTGCTCGCCGCGCCGCAAGCGGCGATCGAGAAGTCAGATATGGTTGAGCTGACGGGCACCGAGATGGGCACGATGTGGACGTTCGAGAATCCGCCTCTCGATTACTGGGAGGACACCTACGGTTTTCGTCCCAACTCCGAGTGGCTGGAGCACGTGCGCCTTGCCTCCGTCCGGTACGGTGGAGGGTGTTCGTCCTCGTTCGTATCGGCGGACGGACTGGTGATCACCAACAATCACTGCGCCCGTGGCTGCATCGACGCCGTTTCCACGGACGAGAACGACTACCTGAACGACGGCTTCTATGCGGCGACCACCGAAGAAGAGCTGGTCTGCCCGAACCTCTACCTCGACCAGCTGATCGAGATCGAGGACATCAGCACGGAGCTTCGCTCGGTCGCCCAGGCCGACATGTCCGACTCGGACATTAACGCGGCCCGTGACGCGCGTGGCGACGAGCTGATCGCGGCCTGCGAGGAAGACACCGGCCTCGAGTGCCAGGTGGTAAGCCTGTTCCACGGCGGCCAGTACAAGATGTACAAGTTCCACCGGTACTCGACCGTCAAGCTGGTATTCACCCCCGAAATGCAGGCAGCCTTCTTCGGCGGGGACGCGGACAACTTCACGTATCCGCGTTACGATCTCGACATCAGCTTCGTGCGAGCCTACGACGAGGACGGCGAGAGCCCGGCCTCGACACCGCACTACTTCGAGTGGGATCCCGACGGGGCGGCCGAGGGCGAGCTGGTGTTCGTGACCGGAAACCCGGGCTCGACGGCCCGTCAGATCACGCTGTCACAGTACATGTACCAGCGGGTGATCTGGCACCCGATGCTCCTCGACCTGTTCGACCAGCGTCTCGAGATCATGCACGCCATCCAGGCCAACGATCCCGAGCGGGGCCGGGCGATGCAGAACCAGATCTTCGGCTTCGAGAACACTCAGAAACTGTACAGGGGACAGCTCGGTGGCCTGCGCGATGTCGAGCTCACAGCTCGAAAGATCGCCTGGGAAGACGAGTTCCGGGCCGCGGTTGAGGCGGATCCGACGCTGGCCTCCGAATTCGGCGATGTGTGGGACCGGATTGCCGAGATCAATGAGAGCATGGCCGAGGTCGCTCCTGCGGTCGTGATGAACAACCCGAATCTCCTGAACCCGTCCGCTCATCTGCAGATGGCGGCTCAGTTGGGACAGTACATCCAGATGCTGGCCATGCCCGAGGACCAGCGTCCACGCAACTTCGGTCGCATGGAAGAGGGCATTCTGGACCCGGGTGAGATGCACATGGACCAGTCTCTCGGGATGCTCGCCGGGCGATTCGCGCTGGCACAGAAGTGGTTGCCGGCTGACGCCGCTCTCGTGCAGGCCGTGCGAGCAGGCGAGACGCCCGAGGCTGCCGCCAGGCGGTTGATCGAGTCCTCTCAGATGGGGGACGAGACGTACCGTCAGTCTCTCATCGACGGTGGCGCGGTGGCTATGGAGGCAAGCACGGATCCACTCGTCGAGCTGGTTCGCGCCATGCAGGCCGAGCAGCAGAGCGTGATCGCCGCATGGCAGTCGGCCAACGCCTCCGAGGAAGTCCAGAACGAGCGGTTCGCGTCCGCTCTGTTCGCGGTCTACGGCACGGATCTGCCGCCCGATGCCACGTTCACCCTGCGCATCACGGACGGAGTCGTGGCTCGCTACCAGTTCAATGGCACCTATGCCCCGGCGCAGACCTCCATTTACGGACTGTACGGCCGGTCCGAGGAATTCGACGACCAGATGCCGTGGCAGCTGGCGCCGGCATTCGACGCCGCGCGCGATGTCGTGGACATGAGCGCTCCGATCAACTTCGTGTCCACGAATGACATTACCGGTGGGAACAGTGGCAGCCCGGTCATTGACCAGGAGGCTCGCTGGGTGGGAATCGCCTTCGATGGTAACGTCGAGTCGCTGCCCAACGAGTTCCTGTTCGCCGCCGAGAACGGCCGGACGGTCTCCGTACACTCCGCCGGGATCACCGAAGCCCTGCGGAGCGTTTACGACGCTCAGGAACTCCTGGACGAGCTTCTGAGTGGCTCCGACTGACTCCTCGAACGGGACAGCATGGCTCGCCCCGGCGAGTCGTGTTGTCCCGAAATCGGGGGCATCTCGAGAAGGCCAGGGATAAGACAGCCCCGGTGACCGCCTGGTCACCGGGGCTCTTGTCGGGCTCCGACATCGGGTTTCCGCGAAGCGAGGATCACATCCTCTTGTACGCCGGGCCACTCCCTCCCTCGCGCGGCGTCCAACGCGGCCCCAGCACGTCCGTGGCCTTGCAGTCGATGCAATTGGGGGCGTTCACCACCAGGCCGTCCTCCCCCGCCTCGTAGACGCCCGCCGGACACATGTGTTCGTAGAGCCCCTGCACGTCCTTCGGAACCGTGGCGGCGGCGAGGAGGTGCGAGGGAATGTCATCGCGCGTCGCATTCCCCGAGCGAAACACCGCGTCTACTTTGCTGAGCGTGTAGCGACCGTCCGGACTGAACTCGCTGGCCGGGACCACGGCCTTGGGCTCCGCCGCGTCTTCGTCGACCGCGATCCGTTTCCCGGGCCACCGCCCACCGGAGACGATCGCCATCGCGGAGCGCAGACCCCCACGATAGAACCCCGACTTGAAGCCGGTTCGCATGTTCCGGGTTCGGTACAGGTCCCTCGAGATCGAACTCGCTCGAACCATCTCGTCGTAGACCGAGAGGGCCTTCCGGCCGGAATTGCCCGACTTCAAGGCCTGGAAGGTCGCGCGCGCGGCGTATATCCCGGAGAACATCGCGTAGTGAATGCCCTTGAGGCTCGGCACATCCACGAAGCCCGCTGCATCGCCGGCGACCAGCACGCCGTCGCCGTGCAGGCGCTCCGGAATCGCGTAGAAGCCTCCTTCGGGAATGGTGCGGGCACCCCACTCCACGCACTCGCCGCCGTCCAGGACGTCCCGAACCAGCGGGTGTCCCTTCAGCCTCTGCAAGAGTTCGTGCACGTCGAGGGTGCTCTGCCGATAGTCGAGGCCGACGACCAATCCGAGAGAAACGAGATCCGGTCCCATCGGGTACATCCAACTCCCGCCGAACGCGTCCTTCGGCAGGGGCCAGCCGAGAGTGTGAACGACCCGATCGAGCGGTCGGCCTACCTGCCACAATTCCTTGACCCCCAGGGCGAAGATCTGTGGATTCTGCGAGTTCACGCCGTGGCTCCGTAGCCAGGCCTGACTGAGGGGACCCCGCGTGCCCTCCGCGAGGACGGTCACCTGCGCGCTAAGATCCATGGCCGGCATGAAACCGCTTCCCGGGTTTCCCTCCCGGTCCAACCCGGCAGGCGTCGTTCGCGCTCCGACCACGCGGTCCTGCTGCACGAGCAACGCGTCTGCCGGGAACCCGGTGAACACGTTGACGCCTGATTCCTCGGCCTTCCCCCCAAGCCACTGCACGATTTCGCAGATGGAAGCCACGTAGTTTCCGTGGTTCCTCATGGGAGGCGGCGTAGGGATCTTTCGTTTTCCGGCCTCCGACAGCATGTACACGCTGTCAGAGCCCACGGCTCCGCGGAAAGGGAGATCATCAATGGCGATCCCAGGAAAGAGCTCCATGAAGGCCGATGGGTTCACGACCGCGCCCGACAGGCAGTGCTCACCCAGCGCCGCCGCCTTCTCCAGGACCCCGATCTCGATCTCGCCCAGTTCCCCGCCCTTTTCGGCATCCACGGTCGCCAGGCGGGACAACTCGATGGCGCAGGCTAGCCCGGCCGGTCCTCCGCCTACGATCAGCACGTCAAGGGGCACGGCCTCCTCACCTGGAGCTTCCTGGATCAGGAATCGATCGACAGGCAGATCTGGCTGGTATGCGGACGGAAGGAAAACCGAACGGCCTCGGGGCTCTGTCGGGTTCATGTCCTCATTCTTCCTGTGCTTGCGGTTGTGACAGTCGGTCGAGCAAAATGGGCGTTCGCCCGGGGGGTGTCCAGCCGATCC
>CAYWLF010000216.1:3487-4970 GCA_964458875.1 uncultured Gemmatimonadota bacterium | reverse complement strand
CCTCGGGCGGCAGCTTGTAGGCCGGATGGCCCCAGTAGCCGTTGGAGAAGATCCCGAGTTGGCCGGCTTCCACGAATCGGCGCAACCGGTCCTGAACCTCGGCGAAGTAGGTCGCCGAGTTGTTCGGCCACGGGGAGATCGAACGGGCGATCTGCGCCGTCCCCGCCGGATCCGCCGACAGCGCGCTCACCACATCCACCCAATCCAGCGCGTGCAGGTGATAGAAGTGGATCACGTGGTCCTGGATGAACTGCATCCCGAGGACCAGGTTGCGAATGATGTTGGCGTTAGCGGGAATACGGATGTCGAGAGCATCCTCAACGGCCCGCAGCGACGCGATCGCGTGCACGACGGTGCACACGCCGCAGATCCGCTGGGTGAAGGCCCACGCGTCCCGTGGGTCCCTCCCTTCCATGATGATCTCTATCCCTCGGAACTGTGTCGAGGATGCCCAGGCGTCGGCGATCCGTCCGTCCTCTGCCTGGACCTCGATACGGAGATGTCCTTCGATCCGGCTGATAGGATCGACGACTACCTTAGTCCTGGCCACGGTTCACCTCCGCATCCTGTGGGGGCTGGGAAACTACGGGCAGCTGCTTGCGCTGCCTCGCACGGTGTACACCGGTCGCCACGGCGTGCGCCGCGACGCCCGCGGTCACGCCGATCGCCAGCGCACCGCCGATCACATCCACCTTGCGCTCCACGCCAAAGCCCGCGACTTGCGGCAGCCGATCGTAGAATGGAGTCATGGTATCCCAGAACTGCCGTTCGGTGCACCCGATGCACGGGTGACCTGCCCCGATCGGCCAGCTCGTCCGGACATTCCACTGGATGATCGGGCACGGCGAGAAGCTGGCCGGTCCCTTGCAACCCACCCGGTACAGGCACCAGCCCTTTCGCGCCGCCTCGTCGTCGAACTCCTCGACGAACTGTCCGGCGTCGAAATGGGCTCGCCTCTGACACTGGTCGTGGATCCTCTTCCCGTACGCGAACAAGGGGCGGCCGTCGAAGTCGAGCTGCGGGACGCGTCCAAACGTGAGGAAGTGGACGATGGTCGCCGTCACGACATCCGAGATCGGCGGACAGCCGGCGATGTTCACGACGGGCTTATCACGGATGATGTCCGCGACACCGACCGCTCCGGTCGGATTCGGATTCGCTGCCTGGATGTTGCCCCAGTGAGCGCACGCGCCGACCGCGATCACCGCCGCGGCTCCAGCCGCCGCTTCCTCCAGGATCACTTTCGCCGTACGCCCGCCAATCGTCGTGTAGATCCCGTCGTCCTTAAGAGGCACCGAGCCCGTCACCACGAGGATGTACTTCCCTGCGTTAGCCTCCATCGAAGCCTGAAGCGCAGCCTCAGCGGCATGTCCAGCGGCAGCCATCAGCGTGTGATTGTAGTCCAGCGAGATCGTGTCGAGAACCAGGTCGCCAATCGAGGGCTCCGAGGTACGAATCACGCTCTCTACGCATCCAGTACACT
>CAYWLF010000216.1:0-3477 GCA_964458875.1 uncultured Gemmatimonadota bacterium | reverse complement strand
AGCTGGATCCAGATGACGCTGGGCTTGCTCACCTGGGCCAGGGCCTTCGCCATGCGGGGGGTGACGACCGACGCCAGGCCGAGCATGGCAGTCAGTTTCCCGCACAGGTCGAGAAACTCCCGCCGGCTCACTCCCTGGGCCTCCAGATGCTCGCCCAGAGTCTGGTCGGTCGTCCATGGGTGGGATGTGGGTGCCAGCATGCATCACCTCCGATGGACCGTTCACGTCGCGTGGCGTGCCCACAAAGGCACACCACGCCGCCAGCGACCCGGCTTCCGGATGTGCGAAACCCGGGTCTAATTCCACCACGTCGCGCTGTCGGCGATACAGATCTATCGGAGGATATCCCTGAGGCACTCCTGCCTCGGCGGGATCCATGTTATGCGAGGTAAGGCGTTTCGAGAATTGGCAAGGAGTGTGCCGAATCCCGGCTCTCAACTCCCGTGGCCGGTTGAGAACCGGGTGTCGGTGCTATCGGACGCTGAACGCTACCGGCACGAGCACCCGCTCTCGTGCCAGCCACGCCCAATGTGAGCCACAATGTCGACTCCGTGGAGCGACGCCACTCTACTCGGCGACGCCTGCCAGGTCGAGCAGAAACGCGTACTCGAGGGCCGTCTCCTTATGGCGACGGAAGCGGCCCGAAGCACCCCCGTGCCCCGCGTCCATGTTCGTATGAAGGTAGAGGCTGTTCCCGTCCGTCTTGACCGCCCGCAGTTTCGCCACCCACTTCGCCGGCTCCCAGTACTGCACCTGCGAATCATGCAGCCCGGTCGTCACCAGCATGTTCGGGTAATCCCCCGCGGTCACCTGGTCGTACGGAGAGTACGAGAGCATGTAGTCGAAGTACTCGGGATCGGCCGGGTTCCCCCACTCGTCGTACTCACTCGTCGTCAGTGGAATCGTCTCATCCAGCATCGTCGTGACGACGTCCACGAACGGGACTGCCGCCACCACCCCGCGCCACAACTCCGGCCGGAGGTTCACCACCGCTCCCATCAGCAGGCCGCCAGCGCTGCCACCCATCGCGAATACCCTATCCGGATCCGCATAGCCCTCTTCGACCAGGAAGTCGGCCACGTCTATGAAATCCGTAAACGTGTTCATCTTGTTGAGCAGTTTGCCTCCCTCGTACCACCAGCGACCGAGTTCTTCACCACCCCTGACATGCGCTATCGCGTAGACGAAGCCGCGGTCCAGGAGGCTGAGGCGAGCTGAGCTGAACGACGCATCCATGCTGGCGCCGTACGAACCGTATCCGTAGAGCAGGAGCGGCGCGCTGCCGTCATGCTCGATCCCCTTGCGGTAGACGAGCGACACCGGAACCTGCCGTCCGTCGCGAGCCGGGGCCCACAGACGCTCTGACCGGTAGCTGGCGGGATCGAAGTCGCCCACAACCTCCGTGCGCTTGAGCAGCATCCGCTCCCTCGTCTGCATGTCGTAGTCATACGTCGAGAAAGGGGTGGTCATCGACGTGTAGCCATAGCGAAGCACCGGGGTGTCGTACTCCAGGTTGGCCGTCGTGAAGGCCATCCAGGCAGGATCTTCGAACTCCACGTAGTGCTCTCCGTCCCCCGTCCAGGGCTTCACACGCAGGCGCACCAGTCCATCTCGGCGTTCCTCGAGAACGAGATGCTCCCGGAAGATGTCGAACCCTTCGAGCAGGACATCCTCGCGGTGCGGCACGACCTCTTCCCAGCCTGAGCGGCCCGGGTTCGTCACCGGGGCTCGCACCAGACGGAAGTTTGGCGCCTGATCGTTCGTGCGGAAGTAGAAATGGTCTCCGAAGTGATCGAGCGAGTACTCGTGATCCGGCTCGCGCGGAAGGATGACCTGGAATTCGGCGAGCGGATCGGCAGCCGGCAAGTACCGGTACTCCGTCGACAGGGTCTGGTAGGACGTGATGAACACGAAGTCACGGGATTTCGTGCGCCGCACCGACACGCTGAACTCCGGGTCCGTTTCCTCGAATACCAATTGGTCGGAGGCCGGGTCCGTGCCGAGCTCGTGGCGGAAGACCTGGTACCAACGCAGCGTCTCCGGGTCCTGGCGCGTATAGAAGAGGGTCCGGTCGTCCGCGGCCCAGGCCACGTTCGGGGTCACGTCCGGAATCTCATCGGGCAGGAAATCGCCCGTCTCCAGATCCAGAAACCGAATCGTGTACTTCCGGCGCCCCACGTTGTCCGTGCCGAACGCCAGGACCTTCTGATTCTCGCTGACCCCGCTCACCCCTACGCTTGCGGCGAAGTACTCGTGTCCCTCGGCCAGCGCGTTGACGTCCACCATGACCATCTCCGGGGCATCGACGGCGCCGGCCCGGCGGACATGGATCGGGTACTCGCTACCCTCCTCGAATCGGGTCTGGTAGTAATAGTCGCGGAAACGATAGGGTACGGACTGATCGTCCTCCTTGATCCGGCCCACGATCTCGCCGAACAGCTTGTCGCGCAGTCCGGCCACGTCGGCCAGGCCTGACTCCAGATACTCGTTCTCGGCAGTCAGGTATTCGACGACTTCGGGGTTCTCCCGATCGCGAAGCCAGTAGTAGTCATCGACCCGTGTCCTGCCGTGCGTGACGAGTTCCGTCGGCTCCACACGCGCAACTGGCGCTTCGACCCGCTGCGGCGGGCTCTCCCCACAACCAGCTGCGGACACCGCAAAGCCCATCATCAACGCCATACCTCCTCCAAAGCCTGACCCGTAATACCGCATCCCGCACCTCGAGTGTATCAGTTTCTCCGCCTGCCTATCGGCGCATTCGGCTTGCATGGTACCGCTCGAAGTCGCACCATGACACCCCTTCGGAACCGGCACACGCACGTCTGAGAAACCAATTGGAAGGATGCACGATATGAGCAATCGGATCATCGCTGTCCTGGGCGCGATCGCCGCCTTCGTCGTCCTGGGCATTCCGAGTTCCGCGAGTGCGCAGGACGTGATGACGCCGGAGCTTCTCTGGCGTCTTCAGCGTGTCTCGGCGCCCGCTGTGTCAGCGGACGGACAGAAGCTCGCGTACGGGATCCGAACATACGACGTGTCGGCAAACAAGGGTGACACCGACCTGTTCATTCTCCCGGTAGCGGGAGGCGAGCCGACGCAGCTGACGGACATGAAGGGCTCCGAGAGTTCGGCAGCCTGGAGGCCGGACGGCCAGTGGATTGGGTTCCTGTCGAGCAAGGGTGGATCTACCCAGCTATGGGAGGTGAAAGCCGACGGCAAGAAGATGCGGCAGGTCACCGACGTCGAGGGCGGCATCGCGATCTTCCGCTACTCGCCCGACGGCACGCACCTTTCGTTCACGGCCGACGTGAAGCTTGACCAGACCGTGAACGACCTGTACGCCGACCTTCCCGAGGCCGATGCCCGGATCATGGATGGCCTGATGTACAGGCACTGGGACAGCTGGCACGACTACGCGTACAGCCACCTGTTCATCGCTCCGTACAAGGATGGTTGGGTTGGAGACGCCGTAGACCT
>CAYWLF010000215.1:0-4981 GCA_964458875.1 uncultured Gemmatimonadota bacterium | reverse complement strand
ATTGTGGGATGCTACGGGAGTAGGATACTTCCGTAAGTCGTTGGTACGATTAGCTAAATCGTTACTTCGGCGTTTGTTCGGAAACGCCGAAGATCGTACCTGATGTTCGAGGAGATGTGGGCGTAAAGGCCCTACTCGGGCTTCTTCCGCCTCGCCTGGCGGCGCCTGCGACGCTCCGCTGCCTGCGTCTTGCGACGCTTCGCGGCACTTGGCTTCTCGTAGTGCCGGTGCTTGCGGAAGTCCTTCAGAATACCTGCTCGTTGAACCTTGCGGCGGAAGCGCCGCAGCGCCTTCTGGACATCCTCTCCGTCCCGGATCTGAACTTCAGCCAATAGTCAGCTTTCCGCCTTTCCTAGCCCTGAAAATGTAGACGGGGAAGACCGGCGGCCTCCCCCGTCCCAGCGTCGATTCTGCGCCATCGCGCCGGCGGATCACCGGTACGCGATCCCGATGTTGAAGCCCCAATACTTCTGGTCGCCGGTTCCTCCGGCACTGAATGCCCAGTTGTACCGGATCGACGTGAGGAGCGCAACTTCCGGCCGCCCGAGCGGAACGACGAGGCCCACTTCAGGTGCCCACCCGAAATGCCAGTTGTCATCGACAACTGCGGACACGCCGATGTCCACTCGCCGTTCAATGTAGTACGTACCAGCGTTGACCCCTACGTACGGGCGGATTCCGCCTCGGTCACCGAAGTAGTACGAGGCGTTGGCCAGCAGGGGTACCGAATTGAAGTACCTGAGCTGAGTGCCCGTAATGTCGGCCTCCGGCAGACTGATCGTGTTCCGCTCCGAGCCGAAGTCGTTCTTCTCGTTGAGGACGTTCCAGCCGAAGTTGAACCCGAACGAGTAGTTGGCGTCGCGATTCGGCACGTAGCGCGCATCGATACCGAGACCTCTGAAACTGAAGTCCTCGATGAAGTTCACGTCCGAGTCCGAATTTGTCGGCAGGCTCGAGGTGGCCGACATCTGGTACGTGATGCCCCACCACCAATCCTGCGCCCTGGCCTCCCCGCTGAACACCAGAATGAGCGCCAGCGAGGCGATGATCCCCCTTATCGCTTTCATCATGTAACTCCGATTCTCGCTGTTGGCTCAGTTGGTGGTGTCGAGGTAGGTCGACTGGTCGAACGCCTGCTGGATGCCCTGGTCGATCCGGTTCGTGTCGATCGGACCGTCCAGCACGCCGCTGAGCGTCGCATCCCACTGAACGTTGAAGATCTGCTGATCCGGATCCGTGTCCGTCGGATCGATCATCGTCATCTCCAGCGTCCCCTGGTTCCAGTGCGTCACCGAAACGGCGGGATATCCCGGACCCCAGCCGGGACCCCAACCGGGCCACCAGCCGCCCCAGCCCCACCAGGGCCACCAGACCGTCGCCGAGGTGCGTTCGTTCGCTGACACCGTCACGATCATGAACACGTCAGGCAGGTTGTTCTCATCGACCTCGTCGATCGGTACCCGCTGGTAGCCGTAGCCCTGCATGCGGTCGGCAATCTGCGCCAGGATCTGAGCGTCGTAGCTATGATCGATATCGAGCGCGTTGTCGCACTCGGGGTCATCGGCATTCTCGCATACGTCAATCACAGTGTCCGGCATGGCATATGTGTTGTAGCCGGAGAAGTCGTTGCCGCTGTGGATGGTCAGTACGATGTCTGTCTCCTCGGCGCTGCTGATGTCCCCGGGGTAACAGGCCCCGAAAGCCAGGATCAGCGCGACCGCAGACAGCACACCACCGTGCCCGGTCAGCGTACGAGGTCCATCAAACCACTTCTGCATCTGGTGTCCTCCTGTAAGTGCCCGAAGAACGGTGACCGGCGGCCCATCGCCGGCCCCTGTCCCCGCTCCAGTGAAACCCCTGCACCGCTCTTCCCCAACCGCTCATGGCAAATGGGGAGCGCAGAATCTACAGGCCCGGGGATTCGCGAACAACGACACCCGGAACTGCACCCGGTATGTGCCGGAGCAGCGCCACGAACCACACGCCGCGTGTGTGGCGCCGCCGCAACGAAGACCCGGCACGCGGGTGGACCGTCGCGGAGAACTCCGATGCCGGCCGGCGGGGTCGCCCACGTGCCAGAACGGCAGGACGTGACCATACTCGATGACACGTAAGTGATTTTTACATAGATACTTCGCCGCCTTATCGCCGAGAAGGAATGACCGGCGTTCGACAGGGGCGCCTGCCGTCAGACCGGCTCCCGCAGGCCCCATGACAAAGACGGCATGGGGACCGAACAGAACTTGCACCTCGACATGCAGACGACCCGCACCGTATCGGGCGGCTCGAACGCCCGCCCGTCGAGCGGGAGCTACGAAAGGCGACACATGATCCTGGCGGTCCTGCTTCTGCTACTCGTCACAGACGCGCTGATCCTGGTGCACGAACTGGGACACCTGGTCGCCGCGAAGTGGGCAGGCATGCCGGTCACCTCGTTCTCCGTCGGCTTCGGGCCGCCTCTCTTCCGCTTCCGCATCGGTGAAACGAAGTACCAACTCGCACTCATTCCGCTTGGCGGATTCGTGCGCATCATGGGTATGCAGGGCACGGAAGAAGACCGCCGGCTGTGGCCAAACGGATTCGCCTTCCAGCGGGTGCACCGCCGAATGATCGTGGTGGTGGCGGGCGTCGCAGCCAACGCCGCCCTCGCGTTGACCATCTACGCCATCCTCGGCTCGACTGGTTCCGCTACGCCGCCCACCCCCGCCCGGGTGAGCGCGGTGTTCGAGGACGAGTTGCCGGCCGACGCCACCGGCTGGGAGTTGATGCCCTCGGACGTAGATGTGATTCGCGTGGCCGACCGTGACGTGAGCGATTGGGGCGAGTTCGCCATGGCCATCCTCGCGGTCGACGACGGACCGCAATCACTGGTCTTCGCGGACGGAGAAAGCCTGCAGGTCTTCATTCCTGAGGTGGAAGGGGATCGGATCCGGATTCTCGCCTCGCTCCTTCCGCCGTTGCCGCCCGTGCTCGGCACCGTGCAACCCGGCTCGCCGGCGCAGCGGGCTGGACTCGTGATCGGAGACCGCATCGTCGCGGTGGAGGGAACCCCGACTCCGACGTTCTACGAGTGGCTGGGCGCCATGCCCCTCGCCCCCACGACCCCCGTCTCCCTGCGAATCATGCGGAATGGGTCGGGGATGGATATCCAGGTCCCCCAACCCGACCGCGGGTTCGCGGCGGAGGGAAGTTTCGGGTGGCTTGGCGCGCATCTGGGAACCGAGTTTCTGGACGGGGACCTGGGTGGCGCTTTCGCCTATGGCGCGGGTGAAGTGGGGCGCCACACCCGGATGATCACGGAGAGCGGAAAACTGCTGGTCACGGGCGCCGTCGGACTGCGGGAAGTCAGCGGACCGGTCGAGATCGCGCGCATGAGCGAACGCGCCTACCGGATGAACTGGCCCCAGTTCTTCGCGTTCGTCGCCTTTCTATCGCTCAACCTGGCGATCCTGAATTTCTTGCCGATTCCGGTGCTGGACGGGGGGCATTTCCTGCTTCTGACCGTCGAGGGTCTGATCCGGCGGCCGCTTCACCCTGTGTTGGTGGGATACACGAACCTCGCGGGCGCGACGGTCGTGGTGTTCTTCATGAGCTTCGCCTTCCTCAACGATGTCCTCAAGCTTCTCGGACTCTGAACCGGGCGGGTAGCACCTCCATTCGATAGCTTGGTGCAGGTCCTGCCACGACGGCGGCGACCTCAGCGCCTCCAATCCGTCGTACGGAGGCGACCCCCGGCAATCCGTGAGGAATTCGATGCGACCCTTGATACCGGGCGCCCCGCGCGCCGCAACACTGCTGTTCATGTCTTCCCTGTTCATGGCGCCGATCGGCGTGGCCCAGGAGGCAGACCCCGCGACCGTCACCCTGGACCGGATCTACGGGTCGGCGGACTTCCGAGGAGACTTCTTTGGGCAGGCCCGGTGGCTGGAAGATGGGACCTTCTACACCACGCTGGAGCCGTCGGCAGCCGTCTCCGGTGGACGCGATATCGTTCGTTACGAAACTGAGTCGGCAATGCGCACGATCCTCGTCTCGGCATCCTTTCTCATGCCGGAGGGAACCGAGAGCCCTCTGTCCATCCAGGGTTATGAGTGGTCCCCCGATGGGACGAAAGTCATGCTCTTCACGAACTCGCGGCGCGTGTGGCGGCAGAACACGCGCGGAGACTACTGGGTCCTCGACCTCGCCACGTACGACCTGCGTCAGATCGGGGCCGACCGGCCGGAGTCCAGTCTCATGTTCGCCAAGTTCGATCCGGCTGGTGGGCGGGTGGCGTATGTCAGCAAGCATGACATTTTCGTCGAGGACATCGGCACGGGTGAGGTCGTCCGACTCACCGATGACGGATCGGAAACCCTGATCAACGGCACGTTCGACTGGGTGTACGAAGAAGAATTCTTCGCGCGCGACGGGTTCCGATGGAGCCCCGATGGAGCGTCGATCGCATTCTGGCAGCTCGACGCCGAAGGAGTTCGTCACTTCCTGATGATGAACAACACGGACTCGGTCTACTCGTACACCATTCCGGTCGAGTACCCCAAGGCCGGAGACACCAACTCGGCGGCCCGGGTGGGCGTGGTTTCGAGCACGGGCGGCGAGGCCACGTGGTGTGACGTGCCAGGAGACTCGAGGAACAACTACATCCCCCGGATGGAGTGGTCGGGCAATTCGGACGAGATCGTCATTCAGCGCATGAACCGGCACCAGAACTCGAACCAGGTGATGCTGTGCGACGCCGCGTCGGGTGCGATGGAGACGATCCTGACGGAAACGGACCCGGCCTATCTCGACGCGGTCAGCGACTGGGAGTGGCTGGACGGCGACAAGGAGTTCACCTGGGTCAGCGAGCGATCCGGCTGGCGGCACCTGTACCGCGTGTCGAGAGACGGCAAGAAGATCAGGACCGTCACCGACGACGAGGATGACTGGGAGATCATCAGCATCCAGCGGATCGACGAGGATGGCGGCCGGGTCTACTTCA
>CAYWLF010000214.1:0-4985 GCA_964458875.1 uncultured Gemmatimonadota bacterium | reverse complement strand
AGGTTCACTTCCTCCCCCGAGTCGTCGAAATCGTTCGTCTTGGCGGAAACCGCCCGGGCCCACGGCATCATCTGCTCGACGCCACGGTAGTTGTCGTAGCGCTCGCTCTCGCTGATGCGAAAGTTTCCAAAATCCGGCAGGGTGCCGAGGCGCGGATGATCCCCGGCCTCGATGACCGACGAGAGCCATCGGCCGTTGCTCGACAGGCCACCGTGGTTTTCCACGATCACGTTGATGCCGAACCCCGCGCCGAATTCGGCCAGCCTGTGAAGTCCGTCGGCGGCCAGGTCACGCTGTTCCTCCCAGCTTCCCTCGCTCGCGGCGTTGACGCGGATCGAGTGGCACCCGAGCAGGCGGGCGGCTTCGACCCACCGGTAGTGATTCTCCACAGCCGTCGTCCGGGCCGCGTCATCGGGGTCGCCCAGGCGCCCTTCCCCATCGCACATGATCAGAAGGCTCCTCACCCCCTCCGCCTCGCAGCGATCCTTGAGCGTGAGCAGGTAGCCCTGGTCCAGGGCCTTGTCCTTGAAGAACGAGTTCACGTATTCGACGGCGTCGATCCCGAACTCGCGTCGCGCCGCTCGTGGGAAGTCGAGATTGTCCAGTTTCCCATCGTACAGCGCCTTGTGGAGCGACCACTGGGCGAGGGAGATCCCGAACAGCGGCTCTGGACGCTCCAAGCGCGGAGCGCCGGCGCCCGGCGCCGGACTGGCGCGCAGGCCGCGCACAACCGATGGCCCGCCGGCCCGGCTGAGAATCAGACCGGCGGCGCCGGCCGTCAGCCGCCACACGAAGCGGCGCCTGTCGAGGGACGAGGGAAGCTGTCCCTGCCTGTCCATCGCGTCTCCTTGCCGGGGACCGTCCCGGCCGCGAGAATCCTGTACGGTACGCATCAGTGAACGGAAACTACTGCCTCACACGCTCGGACACAGTGTCCGATTTCGATGGAGTCTCGACCCATGCTGCTGGCTCTTCAGACGACCGCGAACCCGGGCTGGTTCGCGGCGGCCCGATCCTGGCTCGCGGTCCGGCCCTGGAAACGGCGGCCGGCATCCTGGCGCTTTTCTTCCTGGCCTGGCTCGCCGGCGTCGTGACCCGACGGTACCTCGTCCGCCTCGTCGAGCGGCTGACCGCGAAGTCCCCGATCGATTGGGACGACGTGGTGGCTCACCACGGCGTCTTTCGACGGCTGGCCCAACTGGTCCCGCTGGCGATGGTCTACTACGGGATCGACCTCGTACCGAACGTCCCTCCCGGCGTCTACGAAACGATCGAGAGCATCGCGCTCGTCCTCATGGCGTGGACCGTGATGCGGTCGGCAGATGGGTTGATCAACGCCTTCGGCCAGATCTACGAAGGACTTCCGGCGGCAAAGGACCGCCCCATCCGCGGATTCCTGCAGCTGTTCAAGATCTTCCTGTACGTCATGGGCGCGATTCTCATCGTGGCCATCGTGTTCCAGCAGTCTCCTCTTGCGCTGCTCGGCGGCTTTGGGGCGATGACCGCGGTTCTCATGCTGGTGTTCAAGGACACGATCCTCTCCGTGGTGTCCAGCATCCAGATCGCCAGCAACGACATGATCCGGATCGGCGACTGGGTGGAGATGCCGAAGTACGGCGCCGACGGCGACGTGACCGAGATCGCCCTCCACACTGTGAAGATCCAGAACTGGGACAAGACGGTCACCACGATCCCCACGCACGCCTTCAGCAGCGACTGGTTCCGCAACTGGCGCTTCATGTCCGAATCAGGCGGGCGCCGCATCCGGCGCGACCTGTACGTGGACCAATCCACAATCCGCTTCCTGGGCGAGGAAGAGATCGAGCGATTCCGACGTTTCGCCCTGCTTCGCGACTACATCGCGGGGAAAGAGGCGACGCTTGCAGAGGCAAACCGGCCGATCGAGGAAGCGCACGAGGATCCGGTCAACGCCCGGCGGCTCACCAACGTCGGCACGTTGAGGGCCTACATCTTCAACTACTTGAAGGCACATCCACAGATCAAGCAGGACATGACGCTGCTCGTGCGACAGCGCGAGCCGACTCCCGACGGACTGCCGATCCAGCTCTACTGCTTCACGGCAACCACGAAATGGGCCGAATACGAGGGAATCCAGTCGGATATTTTCGACCATATCATGGCCATCGTGCCGGAGTTCGGGCTGCGGGTTTTCCAGCACCCGTCGGGCGAGGACCTGCGGGAGCTTCGGGTTGGAGTTGAAACGCGCGGCACACCGGTCACGTAGATTCCGGTCCGGACGCACGGTCACCACTTACGGCGGATACCGATGAACCAGAGCTACGCCCCTGAGCGGCGCGACGTCGCAGTCCCGAGTTTCCCCGAGTACAAGAGCCGCTGGAAACTGGCGCGGGACCTGGGCGTCTTCGAACTCAAGCTGGCGCTGGATGGGTTGAAGGACCTGGTCCTCGCCCCGCTCGCCCTCGCCGCGGTCGTCGCGGACATGGTGATGCCGGCCGAGAGTCGAGGGGTGTTCCTTCGCGCGGTGATCGGCATCGGAGAGGGCTTCGAGAGGTGGCTGAACCTGTACGGTCTCAAGCGGCGCGAGGGAGTACAGACCATCCTCGACGAAGGAGGCTCGGACGTGCTCGTCGACTACCTCGAGAGCAAGACGCTCGACCTGCACCGGGGACTCAAGGACCGGAAGCGCGACAAGCCGGACTAGAAGGTCGGGTCAGGTCCGCTCCGCGATCCACGTCGCGATCTTCTCGAGTGCCTCGGGTGAGAACGTCTCTTCGATCCCCGCGTATTCCGCTGGGGCGCCTGTTTCCGAAGTCTGGAACAGGTGATTGAGCCCGGGCAGCACTTCCGCCGTCACATCCGGGTTTCCGCCGTCCCGCAACGCCTTTTCGACCGGGAGCAGGTTCTCGGTCGGCGGGACCTGGGTGTCCTTCTCGCCGTTGAGGGCCAATACAGGAATCGATAGCTCACGCAAAGCCGGAAGCGGGTCGTAGACCAGGAAGTACTTCATCCACGGGGAGAGGAGGCTCCGCACCTGGCCGTCGGCCACATCGCCCGTCAGGCCGGCATCCGCGAGGATCGCGCGGGCCCGCTCGGCAGCTACGCTGTCGTTCTCGGCCGCCACAACCACATCCAGCAGCGCTCCCTGAACCTGGGCGCGCTGCTCGATCACCGCCTCGGGGAGCCCCGACGCCCGGTTGATCGCCTTCGCCTGCATGACCAGAAGTTCTCTGCCGTCCACGCCCGTGCTCGCCAGCAGAACCGCGAACGCTATTTCGCCCCCCAGTTCCGCGGCCATCGGTGCCACGACCGCTCCCTCGCTGTGCCCCACCAACCCGATTCGCTCCGGATCCACTTCGGAACGCTTCCTCAGGAAGGCCACCGCGGCCAGTGCGTCGCTCGCGAAGTCCTTCGTCGTCGCCACTGCGAAGTTGCCGGTGGACTGGCCGATCCCGCGGTCGTCAAACCGGAGGACCACGATCCCCCGGCGCGACAGGTAGTCCGCCAGCACCAGGAACGGCCGGTGCCCGAACACGGTCTCGTCCCGGTCCTGCGGACCCGAGCCCGAGAGCAGGGCGACTGCGGGGTGCGAGCCGTCAGAGGCGGGGATCGTGAGCGTTCCGGCGAGCCGGATTCCCGCTTCCGGATTCTCGAACTCGACGTCCAGTGCCTCGTACGGAAACGGGGGCTGTGGTTCCTGCGGCCGCCTGGGCGCGAGGGCCTCGGCATCGGCGCGCTCGAGAAGGAGCGGGAAACTGCCGCCTCCCTGGGCCCAGTTTCCCTGAATGCGATCTCCTTCGTCGGAGAACTGGCCCGTGTACTCGCCGCCGGCCATTGAAAACTCGAATCGAACGGATCCGTCGTCGCCCTCTTCAACGGCGGACAGTACGAGGCCGTATGCCCCCTGGTCAGGGCTGTCCATGGTACCGGACAGAAGTCCGTCGCCACCCCTCAGGATGTGGAACACGAGGCTCAATTCCTGCCCTCCCGCGTTCAGCGTGCCGGCCCATGTCCCGGACACCTCCGGCCGACCCGCTAGTTCCTGGGCTCCAGCCTGATTCATCGCCCCGGCACCCAGCGCCACGCACAACCCCACGATCCGCGCGAACTCATGTCCATGGTTCGTCACTGCCGCCTCGATGTATGCGCGAAGGGCGCCCGACAGGCGCCCCTCACGGTGATGACTGTGCAGCCGGGCTCGGCTATTCGGACTCAGCCGCCGGCTTGAGGTCCAGCGGGAACGGCATTCCGGCCTGGTTGAAGTTGCCGCTCAGGGCCCCTTCGTCGTTCAACTCGCCGTCGAAGCCGCCTCCGCCCGGGATCTCACAGCCCGAGATGTGAAGCTCCTTGCCCTCCACCGAAGTCTCCGTGCACGCGATGCCGGCCGCGCCCTGGCCGGGGACGTCCAGGGTGGTGGTAAGGGCTCCTTCTTCTCCCTCGACGACCTTGAAGATCATCTCGACCTCCCGTCCATCGGGAAGTGCCAGAACTCCGGCCCAATCGCCAGTGAGGGCAGTCTCCTGTGCCGCGAGGTCCTGCGCGGGCGTGAAGGCGGCCAGCAGCGCGAGGGCCACGAGCCACGCAACAGCAGCACGTCTCATATTCTCGACCATCGAATTCTCCTCTTCGGTGTGCGCCCTCGGGGGGCGTCGGTGCGTTCAGAAGCCCGTGACTTCCGGTTCCTTTTCCAGCTTGACGGCGGCGCCATACGCAAGGATCTCGGATGCAGAGCCCATCACGTAGGACGTGGCGAAACGGACGTTCACGATGGCGTCAGCGCCCAACTGCTCGGCCTCGGCCACCATCCGGTCCAACGCCTGCTCGCGCGACTCGGCCATCATCTTGGTGTACTCAGACACCTCGCCTCCCACGATGTTGCGAAACCCGGCCAGGATGTCCTTGCCGACGTGGCGCGCCCGGATGGTATTGCCCCGGACGAGGCCCAGGGTCTGCGTGATCCGGTGACCGGCAACGGCCGCCGAAGGAGTGATCATCATCGCTCGATC
>CAYWLF010000213.1:0-5008 GCA_964458875.1 uncultured Gemmatimonadota bacterium | reverse complement strand
GGAGCTCGTCCTGCGAAATCTCCGAACGCGACTTGGCCGCATCCCGCATGCTGCGGATGGCGCTGACCACCAGTGGAAGGGCGAGGACGATGCCCATCAGGGCTCCGCCGATCAACATCCCGATTCCGGTGGGCCGGAACAGGTTGAGGCGCAGGTAGTCGGCGATTCCCATGCCCGAGGCTTGCAGCGTAGCAGCGTCCGGCAGGATTCCCGAGGCGCTCATGATCGGCGCCAGGAACCAGTAGCAGACGTAGCCCCCGACGATGAAGAAGAAACCTCCTTTGCCGGCCAGGAATGCCACTCCGACCGTGAGCAACGACAGGTACCAGATCCCGTTCATGTACTCCGGGAGTCCAAGGACTACTCCGAGATCGTAGTTCTCGACGCCGGTCTTCAGGCTGATGAAGTGGGCGAGGGCGGCCACCACCGCTCCGCCCACCAGCAACCACGCCTTGTGAATCCCGGCGCCCGGCGACTTGAGTACGGCCGCCGTGGCGATTCCTCCCGGGAACGCCAGCCGGTTATAGTCGATCATCTGCTTGCGCAGCGGGATGATGAAGGCGATTCCGAGGATCCCGCCCGCGATGCAACCGAGGACCAGCAGCGGGTAGTTGAAGTCGGTGATCCCGAGAATGAACAGCGCCGGGACCGAGAACATCATTCCGGCCGAGGCGCCGTTCACCGCACTGGCCAGGGTCTGCTGGATGTTGTTCTCGATGATGCTGTTGCGTCGCAGGACGCCGCGGAGGATCCCGAAGCCGAGGATCGCCGCCAATTCCGAGCCCTCGATCGAGAAGCCCAGCTTGAGGCTCAGGTATCCGATGCTGACGGCGATGAGAATCCCGATGCCGTAGCCCACCAGGACGCCCGCCCACGTGAACTCTGGGTACGGGCCCGTGCGGCCGGTGAGCCTGGTCGGAGCGGTTCGCTCGTCCAACTCCGCCTCCCGGGTAGAAAGAGCCGGAGGCCCGCGCTCGTCTGCGCTTGCCTCGTTGAGAATCTTCTTTGTTCCGCCCGCAGTCGCGCGCCAGGAGGCGCGCCCGAATATTGTATCCCGGTCCGGGAGCGGGCGCGACCGGCAAACACCGAAACCCTCGGAGTGGAGTGATACGATGCGCTACGTAAAGACCGTCGGACTGTCGCTCGCGGTCGGCCTCGCGGTCACGGCGTCCCCCCTCCAGTCCCAGGAAGCTCTCCGTGACGGGTTCTGGGGCTCCGTCGGCGGTGGAGTCGGATTCAACCTGACTGAGAACTCGGAAGGCGAGCGTCTCTCCGCGTTCAGCGCTTTCGCCAGGGCCGGGTGGGCGTTGTCGCCTCAGTTCGTGGTCGTGGGAGACGTGATCGGGTGGTTCTACAGCGAGGGTGACGTCGATTTGAGGCGTGGCTTCCTGGGTGGATCCGTACTGTTCTACCCCAGCGCCACCGGCGGATTCTACTTGAAAGGCGGCATCGGGGGCGCCTTCTCGGACGTGTCAGCGGGCGTCGCCAGCGATGGGACGACGTGGGGATTCGGCTGGGCTCTCGGGCTCGGCTACGACATTCGGTTGACCGATGGTCTCGCTCTCACGCTCGGAGCGGACTGGCTGTTCCAGGACGTAGACACGTTCACCGCGAGCAACAACCAGCTCGGGATGCTGACGGTTGGCCTGACGTTCTTCTAGGCGGAAGTCGGGCGTCGACGAGTTCGGCAAAGGTTTTGCAGTACTGACGCAGTCCAGACACGGAACGCACTTCCGAGGACAGCGCGATGGACGACGTCAGGCGAGCAGGACCACATACCCGGATCATTCACGGCGGGCAGCAGGCGGACCCGGAAACGGGGGCCGTAAGCACGCCAATCTATCAATCTTCGACGTTCGCGTTCACCGATGCGGACCAGGGTGCCGAACGGTTCGGGGGGGCGCCTGGCTGCAAGTATACGCGCCTCGGGAACCCCACCGTAGCGGCCCTCGAACGCAATGTCGCCTTGCTCGAGCACGGGTACGGCGCACTCGGGGCGGCTAGCGGAATGGCTGCCATCAACTCGGTCTATCTGACGTTCCTCTCCCAGGATTCCCACGTCGCCGTCACGGACTGCGTGTACGGCCCTTCACGCACGATCCTCGAGACGGAATACACACGTTTTGGAGTGCAGGCGACCTTCGTCGATTCGTCCCATCCGGACAATGTGGCCCGTGCCCTGCGTCCGAATACGAAGCTCGTATTCATCGAGAGCCCGGCGAATCCGACGCTGAGACTCACGGACATCTCGCGCTGCGCGGACATCGCCCACCAGGCGGGAGCCATCCTCGCCGTGGACAACACGTTCGCGTCACCGTACCTGCAGAATCCTCTGCAGCTCGGAGCCGACGTGGTCGTGCACAGCATGACCAAGTTCATCAACGGCCACACGGACGTGGTAGCCGGGATCATCGTGGCGCGCGAGGAAGAGGTGCTGGAGCGGATCCGCTCCGTGCACGTGAACATGGGTGGCACCATGGATCCGCACCAGGCGTGGCTCGTCCTGCGCGGCATCAAGACCCTGGGCCTCCGGATTGAGAGAGCGCAGGCGAACGCTCGCGCTCTCGCCTACTACCTGCAACGCCACGCCGCCGTGAAGTGGGTGAACTATCCCGGCCTGGTGGACCACCCGCAGCATGACCTCATGAGAAGACAGATGCGCGGTCCCGGGGCGATCGTGTGCTTCGGCGTGCGCGGCGGACTGGAGGCGGGGCGGCGGTTCATCAACAGCGTCGAGCTGGCGACCCTGGCGGTGAGCCTCGGCGGAATCGAGACCTTGATTGAGCATCCCGCTTCGATGACGCACGCGGGCGTGTCACCCGACGAGCGCCGCAAGGCAGGAATCGCCGCCGATCTGGTCCGTATCGCAGTCGGTTGTGAGGACTACGACGACCTGGAAAGGGACCTCGAGCAGGCGTTCGAGAAAGCGATGGCGGGGGAGACTGCGGAGGTTTGAGGAAGGGTAAGAGGTCGACCAGGAGGACGGCCGCCGCGAGGCGCGCCGCCCTCCGGACCGATCAAGACCGCGTCAGACGCCCGGCAGGTACCAGCATATCACCTTGGGTTCGGTCATCTCCTGTAGGGAGAACTTCAGGCCCTCACGACCCAGACCCGAGTTCTTGACCCCTCCGAAGGGCATGGAATCCAACCGGTAGTCTGTCGAGTCGTTGAGCATGACGCTCCCGCAGTCGAGGCCGGCGGCCATCCGGTGGCACACCGTCACGTCGTTGGAGAATCCCGCCGCGTGCAGGCCGTAGTTGACGCTGTTAGCCGCGGCGATCGCCTCGTCGAGGTCGTCCACCGGATACAGGTTGACCGCAGGACCGAACACCTCCTCGTAGTGGATGGTGGCGTCCGGCGGCACGTCTTCCAGCACCGTCGGCGGCACCAGCGCTCCATCGCGGGTTCCCCCGGTCAGGAGGGTCGCTCCCTTGTCCACGGCCTCCTGGACCCAGCGCTCGACGCGCTTGGCTTCGCCCTCGTTGATCATGGGGCCCATGTTCGTGGCCTCGTCCAGCTTGTCGCCCGTCTTGTATGCCACCGCCCGGGCGACGAAGTCATCACGGAACCGGTCGTAGACCTCCCGGTGGATGTAGATGCGCTGTACGCCGATGCAGTTCTGACCGGCGGCCCAGAACGCACCCGAGACACACGTTTCCACCGCCCAGTCCAGGTCGGCGTCCTTCCACACGATGACCGGTGAGTTGGAGCCGAGCTCCATGCCGATCTTCTTGAGACCGACCCGCGACATGATTCGCTCGCCGGCCTCCACTCCGCCGGTGAACGAGACCATTCGCACGCGCGGGTCCTCCACCAGGGCGTCGCCCAGAACGGCTCCGTATCCCGTGATGCACTGAAGCACACCGCTCGGAAGGCCGGCCTCCATGAACGCCTCGGTCAGCTTGAGGGCAGAAAGCGGAGTTACCGTGGCAGGCTTGAGGATGACCGCGTTTCCGGCGGCGATCGCGGGGCCGAGCTTGTGGGCCACCAGGTTCAGCGGATCGTTGAACGGGGTGATCGCCAGTACTACACCGATCGGCACCCGCTCGTAGTAGCCGCGTCGGACTTCGCCCCCGGGGAACGAATCGAAGGGGATCGTCTCGCCCTGGAGACGCTTCGCCTCCTCGGCGGCGATGGTGATCGTATTCACGCAGCGGCGAGCCTCACCACGCGCCTCGTTGATCGTCTTCGAGCCTTCGCGGGCGATGGTCTCGGCGAACTCCTCGATCCGGTCCGCGATGATCCCCGCAGTCCTGTACAGCACCTGGGCGCGCTCGTACGTCGTCATTCCGCGCGCGACTTCCTTCGCCGCTGCGGCCGTGGCCAGGGCAATCTCCACGTCCGCGTGGCTGGCCGCGGGGACGGTATCTATGATCGAATCATCGAACGGGTCGCGTACGTCGATGGTGTCTTCGCGATCTACCCATTCGTGACCGAGGAGCATCTTCATGTCATCCTCCGGTGATCGGAATCAGGATTATCTCTTCATACCCGGGCAAGCGCCTGGTCCAGGTCGGCGATCGTATCGTCGGGGTGCTCGGCGCCCACGCACAGGCGCACCATGTTGTCTGGAATTCCGGCGAGGCATCTGCCCTCCTCGCCCTGCTGCTGGTGCGTCGAAATGGCGGGGATGGTGGCCACCGTCTTGATCCGCCCGAGGTCCGTGGCCCGCCACGTCCTCTGCAGTCCGTCGAAGAACACCCGCGTGTCCTCAGCAGAACCAAGAACGTTGAACGACATCAGGTGTCCGAACGAGGGGGTCCCATCGTCGACGACCCGCATGTAGCGGCCCGCAAGGTCGTGAAGCGGATGACTCTCCAGACCCAGGTAATCCACGCACTCCACCCTGGGATGGTCGGCCAGGAAGCGGGCGACAGTCGTCGTGTTCCGCGACATCTGCTCCATCTTCAGGCGCAGCGTCCGTACCTCGCCGAGGATGGTGTGGGCCGTCGCCGGCGACATGCTCGGTCCCGAGTCCCGGAACGGCCACAGCTTGAGCCAGAGGCCG
>CAYWLF010000212.1:0-5028 GCA_964458875.1 uncultured Gemmatimonadota bacterium | reverse complement strand
GACAAACTCCCACCCCGGCCGGGTTGAAACAAGGTTCTAGCGGGCTCTGTTACCGGGCGTCGGTAGTTGCCTCCTGCCGACGTCATTCTGCACATTCGGGGTCGTACGGACCACTCAATTCTCCGGAGGTATCATGCACGCGAAGCGAAGCGTCTGGATCGCCCTCGCACCCCTGGTACTGATCGGCTGCGGCGGCGATGCGGAGCCGGATGCACAGGCGACGGAAGAGGCAACGACCCCGGAGGCGATTACCGTCACGGGCGTAGGCTTCATGACACCCGAGTCGGTTTTGCATGATGAGGAAGGCGACGTCTACCTGGTCAGCAACATCGCCGGCTCGCCCGTCGAGGAGGACTCGAACGGGTTCATCTCGCGGGTCGCTCCGACCGGTGACGTGATCGCGCTCAAGTGGATCGACGGCGCCGCGGAGGGCGTGACTCTGCACGCGCCCAAGGGAATGGCGATCGTGGAGGACACCCTCTACGTGACGGACGTCACCACGGTGAGGCTCTTCGACCGCAACTCGGGGCAGCCGCTCGGTGACATTCCGGTGATAGGGAGCGACTTCCTGAACGACCTCCACGCGGGCCCCGACGGCGAGCTGTACGTCACGGACAGCGGCATGACGGCTGGCGAAGGCGGCCTGGTCCCGACCGGTAACGATGCGATCTATGTCATTCGAGACCGGGAGGTCGAGATGCTCGCATCAGGCGAGGAGCTCGGCCGGCCCAACGGGATGCACATGGTGGGCTCCACGCTGTGGGTGGTGGCATTCGGCGCCCCGGCCCTCTACTCGATTGGCGAGGACGGCAAGACGACCGAGGTGACGCTTCCTGCGGGTGGGCTGGATGGACTGGAGCTGACCCGAGATGGCCAGTTGCTCATCTCCAGTTGGGAGGCCCAAGCGATCTACCGCGGCACGCCGGACGGAGGCTTCGAGGTGGTCGTCCCGGACGTGGAGTCGCCGGCCGACATCGGGTACGACGAAGTCCGGGGCCACCTCCTCGTCCCTCTGTTCATGAAGGACGAAGTCCGGATCATTCCGCTCGACGACACGATGTAGCGGCGCAGATCCGGCATGAGGGGCACCCCGGCTCGAGCCGGGGCGCCCCGGAACTCAGTTGTCCAGCGCCCCCGCATCCACCCAGTCCCTGATATCCTGGATTACGTTCGTCCCATGCGGCGCCCCCTGGTGCCCGCTCTCCAACTGCGGAATCAGGGTGCCTTGATTCGAATTGCCGGGGACCACGAGCGGACCGCTATTCCCCCCCGCCAGGAGGTTCGCATAACTGTCCAGGTCGACGCCCTTCGGCCCGCCGCCGCTGTGACAGCTCGTGCAGCGCGCATCGAAGTATGGCTGGATGTCGGCTGAATACGAGACGGAGCTGGGTGCCACCGAATTCACCGTGATCGTCACCTGATCCGCGTCGGTGGCTCCCTGGTCGTCGGTCACGGTGAGGGTCAGGGCGTGCGTCCCGACCGTGAAGGTCACCAGCGGCGACGGCCCCGTACCCACGATCGTACTGCCTTCAGTCCACGCGTAGGCTACGATCGAGCCGTCCAAGTCAGAGCTCCCAACCCCGTCCAGGGTCACCAGCTCGTCCCCGCTGCCGTCCGAGTCGGCCACGGTCTGATCCGGACCGGCGTCGGCGGTCGGTGGTTGGTTTCCGCCCTGTCCGATGACCGTGATAACGACCTGGTCGGTGTCCGTGGCACCGTCATCATCCGTAACCGTCAGGGTAACCGTGTGCGTTCCAACCGTGAGGATCACGGTCGGGGTCTCGCCCGTCCCGATCTCGGCGGCGGCCTCGGTCCAACGGTACGACGTGATCGAGCCGTCCTGATCCGTGCTTGCGGTCCCGTCCAGCGTCACGCTCTCGCTTCCACTCGAGTCATTGTCCGAGAGCGTCTGGTCCGGACCGGCGCTTGCTTGCGGCAGCTCATTTCCGGAGAGCGGGTCGTCGTCTTCACCGCACGCCGCCGAGGCGAACAGCACGGCGGCGACGGCCAGACTGGCGAGCCCGCGGGTGCTGGCTTTCATCATCGCCTCCACGGTGAGTCGTCTGAGTTCCACGCGTCCGGAGCGGACGCGAAGGCCCATTGGCCACCTGTATTTCGAGCAAGATGGATACCGACGCGAATCTCGGCACCGGGTGTTCTTGCGCCTCCCTTCCATCTCATTGCGGCGATGCAGGAAAGGGGATTCCCGGGCACCAGGACTGGCCGGCTTAAGAGTGGGTTGGGGAGTGCAAACAGTGTCCGTCTGGGTAACAACTGTACCGTCACGGGACGAACGGGGGTCGATTCCGCACGATGCACTGTGTATCGCATCGCGACACATACGGAGGAACCAGCCGCAACCGAACCTCTCGTCGTATCTCGTTACCACCCGAGCTCTTGTGATCCTCGGGCGGTTCGAGGAGCGCACCTTGCACTACCCTCGTCACGATCAGCGGACGACGGTTCACGCGATGACAACGCATTGGAGCTTCGGCCTGCGAAGCGAGGCAACGGAAGATGAAGATGAAACCCACGATGATGAAGTCGACGATGGTAGTTCTGGCCACGCTTCTGGTGGCCGGTGGATGTGGAAGTGACCCGGTGTCGCCACTGGATCCCTTCGAGCCCCAGATCAACAGCTCGACGGACAACTTCCAGCTTCAGGCAACCGACGTGACCGGCGTCGGGACCACGCTGGAGTACTCGTGGGAGAACACGGGCACCCGGGCGGTGGTCGATCATTCGACCACGATCTCGGTCGGATCGGCGCAGGTGATCATCACGGACGCGAACGGCACCGAGGTCTACAGCCACGGCCTCGAACCGAGTCTCAACGCGGATACGACGACGGGTGTGGCCGGCACCTGGACGATCACCGTCGTGCTCGCCGACTACAGCGGGACGCTCAACTTCCGGGTGCAAAAGAAGACCTAGCTCGAGCGGGACCCGTCGGCGCCGCACGGGTCCCGCGCCCGTGCCCGACGCGATACTTTGGACCCCTCAGAATTCAGTCGACGATGTAACCGCCTGAGGAGGGTTCAAGGTAGCGTATGATTCACAAAGCGAACTGGTGTGTTCTGGCCGGGGCGGCCGCACTCCTTCTTCCCCATACGACTCCGCTGCTCGCGCAGGACGCGGGTCCGGCGGCGAGCGATTCCGTTGAAGTGGATGGCTGGCCGCGTGAGATCACCACGTCCGATCACAAGATCGTCATCTTCCAGCCGCAGCCCGAAACTTTCGAGGGCAATCAGGTCACCTACCGCGCGGCGGTCTCCGTAGAAGAGACCGGTCAGGACACGACCGAAGCGTTCTACGGAGCGGTGTGGGCCACCGCCCGTATCGAGACGGATCGGGATGAGCGGATGGCCGAGGTGATTGACATCGTAGTCACCCGCGTCGTGTTCCCCGGCTCGGAAGAAGAGAACAGAGACAGGCTAGCGAGCCTCCTCGAGGAGGAGCTGCCGGAGTGGGGGCTCGAGATCTCCATGGACCGGCTGGTGACGAGCCTCGACATGGCCGAGATGCGCATGCGGAGCGCGGAGGGGCTCAACATGGAGCCGCCGGAGATCGTGGTCACCACCACACGTTCGATGCTGGTGACGATCGAGGGCGAGCCGAACATGCAGCGGATCGAGAATACGCGCTTCATGCAGGTCGTGAATACGCCCTTCGCCATGCTGTTCGCCACGGATACGCGCACGTACTACCTGTTCGCGGGCGAGAATGCCTGGTATACCGCCTCCGAGTGGAGGGGGCCGTGGCAGTTCACCGAGACGGTGCCCTCCGACGTGGCCGCCATGGCCCCCGACAAGCCGGAGGACTACGACGAGAACGAGGAAACGGTCGCCGGCGAGGATGATGACGAAGAGGAGGAGCCCGGACCTCCGCCGGCTGTCGTCGTGGCGACCGTTCCGACCGAGCTCATCTCGATCGACGGCCCGCCCCGGTACACGCCGATCGACGGTACCGACCTCATGTTCATGAGCAACACCGAGAGCGACGTGTTCCTGGAGCTCGACTCGGCGCGCTACTACGTGGTCCTTTCCGGCCG
This sequence comes from uncultured Gemmatimonadota bacterium, assembly GCA_964458875.1. Taxonomy (GTDB): domain Bacteria; phylum Gemmatimonadota; class Gemmatimonadetes; order Palauibacterales; family Palauibacteraceae; genus Benthicola. The sequence goes on along the minus strand of CAYWLF010000212.1, from coordinate 977 downwards.
CTGGTACTCGACCGCGTCGGCGGACGAGCCCTGGATTTCCGTTCCGTCCGACGAGCTGCCGACGGGCTTCTCCCAGATTCCGTTCGAGTCGGACGCCGGGCACGTGCTGGTCTGGGTGGCCGGAACGGATCAGGCGGAGATCGCAACGCTGGATGCCAATATCCCGCAGACGGCAGCCGTCATCAGAGCCGGTACGACTGTGGAAGTCGAGTACGACGGCGAGCCGAAGTTCGAGCCGATCGAGGAGACGGAGCTGGAATGGGCCGTCAACTCGGGTTCTCAGGTCATCAAGTACGGGGACCAGTACTACGTGTGTGACGAGGCCGTGTGGTTCACGGGAAGCAGCCCGGAGGGCCCGTGGGCGGTCGCCGACTCGGTGCCCGACGAGATCTACAAGATCCCGGCCGACAACCCGAACCACAACGTGACGTACGTCTACGTTTACGATTCGACGCCCGACACCGTGTTCGTCGGCTATCTGCCCGGATATACGGGCAGCTACGTGCACAACACCACCATCGTGTACGGCACCGGCTTCTGGTGGCCGGGCTGGTGGGGCACGGTGTGGATTGCCCGTCCGGTCACGTGGGGCTTCCACGTGCGATGGAACCCGTGGTTCGGGTGGGGCATGGGGATCGGCTGGGGCTGGGGACGCTGGTCTTTCGGGATCGGCTGGGGCGGCTGGTGGCGAAGAGGGTGGTGGGGACCGCGCGCTTTCCGGCCCGTGGCCCGCGGCTGGGGCCGAGGCTGGAACCGGGGCTGGAACCGCGGTTTCCGGGCCGGCGCTCGATCCGGTTTCCGGGCCGGTTATCGGGCCGGGAGTCGAAACGCGCGCACGAACAACATGTACCGCAGTCAGCGGAACCAAGCGCGGACCCGCAATCAGGTCGGCAACCAGGCAGGTAACCGGCAACGCGCCGGCACGGCCGCCAACATCATGCCGGCGAAGGGCAGCTCGTTCGAGACGCCGAGGGCGC
>CAYWLF010000211.1:0-5042 GCA_964458875.1 uncultured Gemmatimonadota bacterium | reverse complement strand
CCCCAAGCTGTGGGCCTCCTGAATCGGAGGAGCTCTCCTGGAAGGAGAGATGTTCGGTCTGCTGGAAGAGTCAGGGTTCACACGGGTGAAGTCTGCCGTAGTGCCTCACTTCAGGTTCCGCCAGCAATCGACCCAGAATTCCGCCGAAGCCTACGGTGTCAAGGCGGTCATGATGACAGCCTCCAAACCGGGCGGAGCTTGAGCGGACAGCCCTGTCAAACGACCCCGCTTACCTTATCTTCCACGGGACGGGTCGCATCCCGCACCCGGTGGAGGCCTGGATGAAGCTGTTCAAGAAGAAGACCTGGCGGCCGATCGATCTCATGCTGTTCAAGTGGAGCATGATCCTGCTCGGCATGGTACTCGGGGCCTTGCTGGCGGGCTTCGTGCGGCAGAACATCTGGGTCTTCCTGGCGGTCGGACTGCTGCTGCTGCTCCGGCCGATGATCGTGTATCTGAGTGACAAAGAGTAGGTCTCCGGGTCGGAGGTACCCATGCCGGAAGAAGGCAGATTCCTGTACCGTCTCCTCTCAGGGCTGGGCGAGGGAGATCCGTTCGCCTACATCGCGGTGGCGTGCCTGCTCGGGCTCGTGGGGTATGCCATGTGGCGGCTACTGCGCGACGAGCTTCCGCCGAAGAACCGGATCGAGTGGGTCCGCCTCATCTCGATCGTGGTCGCCGGGGCCGGGGCCATAATCGGCATCCTCGGCCTGGTCGCCGAGTTCTCGTTCGCGCCAGGCCTGGGGCAACACGCGGCTCTGTTGGGCAGCGCCTTCTTCTTCGTGGGCTTCCTGGTGGCCCTGATTTCCCTGACCGTAGAACTGAACACCAAGGTGCGTGGGCAGTAGCCGGGCTTCGGACGTCACAACCGGGGGGCCTCGCGCGTTCCTAGGTTGCTTTGAGCGTTCAGATAAACGTCTCAGGCCACTCCGAACGCCAAAGACGAAGCCCCGGCCCTGCACCGGGGCTTTGTTATGGTATCGAGGCGGAGACGCCTGACCTTTCTAGACGTACCCCGGACGGCTAGCATCATGCCGGAAATCCAGACGTACGCCGGGCTTGCGAGTCTGTCGATCGAGCTGCTCGGCAAGCCGGCAATGGAGTACTGCCCGTGTACGGAGACAGGATACGGATGGATCCCCCGTGGAGGGGGCGGACTCGTCGACGTCCGGTCCTGCTCGTCCTTTCACTGCTCGCGGTGTCGGGGCCCCTCGTCGCGCAGGATATTCCGCAGGACACTTCGAAGGAAGCGCCACGGGTCGATGCGTGGGGTGTCCCCACGCGTCCAGTGCTCGCTCTGGGCGAGGTCGTGGGAATCAACGTCTTCACGTGGGGCATGAACTACTACGTCCGGGACGAGGACTTCGCGGTCGTCTACCCCAAGACGTGGTGGAACAACATCAGCAACGGGTTCGAGTACGACGGGAACCTGTTCGCCACCAACATGATCGATCACCCCTACCACGGCTCGACCTACTTCAACGCTTCTCGATCGAACGGCATCAACTTCTGGGGCTCGGTGCCGATGACCGTGGCTGGCAGTCTGATGTGGGAGTGCTGCGGCGAGCGTCATCCGATGGCGTTCAACGATGTCGTCAACACGACCCTCGGGGGCATCGCTCTGGGCGAAGCGCTCTACCGCTCCTCTTCCACCGTGCTCAGCAACGAGGCCACGGGGGCCGGTCGCGTGGGCCGCGAAGTCGCCGGGTTCTTGATGAATCCGCTCCGGGGCTTCAATCGGATCGTCTCGGGTCACATGTTCTCTGTGGCCCCCAATCCGGTGGACCCCAACGACCGGACGCCCGACTACTTCCGCTTCTCCGTGGAAGCCGGGTACCGGGGGGTGAACCCCGACTCAGAGGCTCGCGACGACGTGACCGGGGGCTTCTTCGAGTTCCGGATGGATTTCGGGAGTCCGTTCGACGGCCGCCGTCGAGGTGCTTTCGACGTGTTCGAATTCGACATGACGATGTACGCGGGGGATCAGAACGTCTTCGGGGCGCTAGCGGTGCGCGGGAACCTGCTGACTCGAGACCTCAAGCGTGGCGGTTCTTCCGAGCACGTGTGGGCCATCGTGCAGAGCCACGAATACGACGACAACTCGGCGTATCAGTTCGGAGACCAGAACATAGGCCTGCGGGTGGAGTCCCTGTGGAAGCTGGGCGCCGGTTCCAGGGTGGTTACGCTGATTCAGGGAGGTGCGATCCTGTTCGGCACGCTCGACTCGGCGCTTCAGCCCTCCGGCGACCTTCCCGCGAGTTGGAACCTTCGTCCGTTCGACTACACGACCGGACTGGACGGAAGGATCGAGGCCGAGGCGCACCTCGGGCGCTTCGCCGCCGGTGCCAAGTGGCGGTCGTCGTGGATGACCAGCTTGAATCACAATTCTCTCAACGGTGGAAGCGCCGACCACTGGGTACACCAGGGACGCCTGTCCGCCCACTTCAGAATCGGCCAGTCGCTGGGCCTGGGTGGAGACTTCCGGCTCTGGCTGCGCAACAGCAGCTACTCGATTGGGCTGTTCGAGGACGTCCAGGAAACGGTGCCCGAGATCCGGATCTTCGGTACGTGGGTCATTGTGCCGGGCCGCGACGGAGCTTCTCCGACCATCTTCTGAGGGTCCAGACTTTCACTCCGGCTAACTCGTCGCCGCCATACTCATCAGCGGAACGCGATGCCCAGGTACCAGGGCCAGATGGCAAGCGCCAGCAGCGCTTTGCCGATCGATAGCTGGGCTATGGCCACCGTGAATAGCCAGCCCACATACCACAAGCCTCCGAAGCCGTGCTCCACCTTGATTGTCTTCGTGTCGGACATTCGAACCTCCTGGTCTGGTAGCTTCGGCTCGCACCGCATGAGGCCGCGCCAGTGCGGCCGGTCCAAAGTGGCGATTGAAGGCGCCCAACGGTAGCGCTTCGTTCGGGCCGTGCGATCCTCGGACGGGTTGCAGTGTAGCAGGTTACGAACCGTTCCAAGGAAGCTCGATGCGCCCAGGCCTTCACAGGATTCTCTCGACGAGCCTCGTCCTCGCCATGACGGCCGTGTCGGGGTGTGACAAGAACCCGACCGGGCCGGGCCTCGATTCGGGAGCCCCGCTGGAAGTCGCCGACATCGAGGGCGCCTGGACGGTCGTGATTCCCCGAACGGTGGCCTGCTTGCCCAATCGGGATCCGTTCGCCATCCGCCTCGATCTGCAGCGTTCCAGCCTGGCCGATTTCACGGGAGCCGAGGGAGAAGAGTACTTCAGCGGTACCTGGCGCGTCGAACCCGAGGGCGAGCCCTTCTTCGTGCAGGGCTGGGTGCAGATGGAGGCCCACACGTTCCGCTTCCTGGCCGGGGGCCACCTCAGGGCCTACCTCGAGGAGCCGATCCCGCCCGGAAATGGGTGGGCCGCCGATCCGATCGTCGGGTACCCGGGTGGTTTTGCGATCGGGAGTTGCCAGTGGCGTGTGGAAGGCGGCCGACAAGCCTCCTGATTCAGCGCCCGCAAGCCGGCCTCGGTTGGTGCGGAACTTCTGACACGCAAGTAGTTTGTCGGTGCAACTCTGCGCTCGCATTCACCGACGAGGACGCTTCCTCATGAGACGCCTTGGCAATCTACTGCACGGGTCGGCCGTCACCGCTCTCTTCCTGTCCGTCCTCGCGCCCGCTGCTTCCGCCCAGGACGCAGCTTCTCAGGCGGTCGTCATCGATACGATCATCATCAAGCGGGAGAACGTATTCAACGAGGAGGAGGCGGCGTCGAGCGGCATCTTCCGTTTCATGAACAAGATCCATGTCACGACCCGGGAGTATGTAATACGGGACTACCTGCAGTTTGAGGTCGGCGGGCCTTTCGATTCGGCTTCCGTGGCTGAATCGGAGCGCCAGCTGCGTCTCAGACGGCTGTTTCGCGAGATCACTATGGACAGCGTGAGGCTCGACGACGGCCGCCTTGCCGTGATGATCAACAGCCAGGACGGGTGGAGCCTGAAGCCGAAGGTCAAGTTCTCGATCGCCTCGACCGGTGACTGGACGGGTACCTTCGGTGTCAATGAGATCAATCTGCTCGGAACCGGCAACCAGGTGTACGCGGCGTACGTAAAGGAGATCGACCGGGATGGCCTCAACGCCTCGGCAGTCTTCACGCGGACCTTCGGGTGGGACTTCGACGCGCAGGGAAACTATGCTGGGCTCTCGGATGGCAAGAACGGTAACTGGTTGATAGGACTGCCTTTTCGAAACTCGGAAAGCTCAAAGAGCTACCAGTGGGACGGTCTGTGGGCGGACCAGGACATCATCCAGTACAGGGTCACAGACCTTCCTGACTCGATCGTAACGGACACGACCACGTACCGTCGCGACGCCTTCATCAACACGCTCAAGGCGGGGCTGGCCGGGCGACACCTCGTAGGCAACTACGTGCGGTGGGGCGCTGACATCGGCATACGACAGGAGCAGTTCTATCTGGACCCGAGCGCCAGGGGCACCGTTCCTGATTCGATCTACGGGCACGTCTCGGTCTGGTCGGAATTCAGCAAGGCCAAGTTCGCCCAGTACCGGCGCTTCAACGGCTTCGGTACTGAAGACATCGACCTGAGTTCCACGGTCAAACTGACCGCCACACTTGCACCTGAGACCTTCGGCTGGAATGGCACGGGCGTGGGGTTGGGGCTCAACGCAGCCACCGGCCGGGACCAGGTGATCGCCGGCCGAGGCTGGGTGTGGGCTTCGATTGACGCGAACTACTTGTGGAACGCCGCAGTCCAGGACTCGGGACGCGTCATCGTCAACCTGGCGGCCGGGTTCAAGTCGGCGCGGCGGCACGCTACGGCGATGCAGGCGCAGTTTGGCCGCATGTGGAATCCGAAGCCGGGCGACGAGTTCGACCTCGGGTTCGAGAACGCCCCACGGGGGTGGGAGGCACACTCCTTCGTCGGTGACAAGGCGTGGTGGGCCCAGATCGAGCACCGGTACTTTGCGGTGGACAAGTTCCTCAACCTCGTCGGCATCGGTTTTGGAGCGTTCTTCGACTACGGCGGGGCCTGGTACGACGATCAGTA
>CAYWLF010000210.1:0-5067 GCA_964458875.1 uncultured Gemmatimonadota bacterium | reverse complement strand
GGTACGGGCGAACGTGCGTCTGTCCAACGCGCTCCTCCTCGGTGGGAGGAGCGCAATGTACGCCCGCTACCGGTGCAGCGGGAACTCCTATTCGGTCATGGCAGCAACGATACCGCCTCCGGTTCGCCCTCGGCCTCCGGCACCAGCAGCACCTCGACGTAGTTTTCGAAATCGAAGTACAGGGCGGCGGCTTCACCGATCGCCTCGGCCGTCAAGCCGTCCACCAGTCGATCGTAGTCGAGGATCAGGCGGAGATCTTCGTCGTTCCGATCGTATACGTTGAGGACGGACAACCAGAACCCGTTTTCCTTGAGGTCCGTCTCACGCTGGCGGCGCTGGGTCTCCTTGACCTTGGCCAGGTTGTCTTCCGACGCCCCGTGAGTCGCAAGGCTGTCGATCGCCGAGAACGCCGCCTCGGTCAGTTCGCCCAACCTCTCCGGATCGGCTCCGAACGCGACGCGGACGCTGTACCGCTCGCGGGGCTCGCGCGAGCCTGACCCGTACGCTCCCACACCGTACGTCCCACCCATGTCTTCCCGGAGGATCTCGCGCAGCATGTTGCGCAGCACCTCGGTCATGGACTGCAGGGTGTAGCGATTCTCCCGGTCGAAGTCGAAGGCGCCGGTGAAGACCAGGGTCTGGCGGCCCTTGGGTTCAAGTCCCTTCTTCACGGTGCGCTGGACGACACCCGTAGGCGGTTCCACGCCTACATCCCGCCACGTTTCCTCGCGACCCGCGGACGGAAGAGCGGCAAGATATCGCTCCACCAGGGGCAACAACTCGTCCGGATCAAACGCCCCCACCAGCGTGAACGTGAAGTCTCCCGCGTCGGCGAAACGTTCGCGATAGAACTCCAGCGCCACGTCCAGGTCGATCGCGTCCATCATGTCCGGCGTCGGGGGCAGGTACCTGGGGTGATACTGCGCCATCACGGCGCCCACCGTGTCCCCGTAGACGGCTTCCGGGCTGGCGCCCCGGTTTGCCAGGACCGTGCCCATGCGCGATCGGAACGCCGCGACCGCCGTTTCATCCCGGCGGGGAGCCGTGAAGTAGAGGTACACGAGCTGGAAAAGGGTCTCGAGATCCTTCGGAGAAGCGCTCCCCGAGATCCCCTCGCCCAGCTCGGAAATCGAGGGACCGACCGACACGGCCTTTCCAGCCAGCTTCTTCTGCAACTCCACGGCACTGAACTCACCGACGCCCCCGATGCTGACCAGCGTGGCCGCCCAGGAGGCCGATTCGTAGATCTCGTCCGGCGCGAGCGATGTACCACCCGGGCTCCTCCCGTTGAACAGGACTTCGTCTTCCTTGAAATCCGTCGGCTTCAGGATCAGGCGGCCCCCGTTGCTCAGGCTCCAGATCTCCACACCCAGCTCGGGGATCTCCTCGCGCTCGGCGACCGAACCGGGAACGGGCTCTTCGGCCAGGAGGGGGAGATCGGAATCCGTCTCCTCCCATGGCTCGATGGTGGCTGCCTCCGCGGCCCCGAACACCGCCGCCAGGGCCAGGTCATCGGGCACGTCGACTCCCTCCTTCTCGGGCGAGGCGGCCAGGATCACCCGGTTCTCATCGCCGATCCACTCGCGCGCGACCTCGTTGACCTCATCAAGCTCGATCGCTGGCACGAAGCGTCGCGCCAGCGCATACTCGTACGCGATGCCCGGAATCGGCTCCCCGTTCAGAAACGCGCGCACGTACTCGGAGGCGAGACGCGAGGATTCCCGCTTGTCGCGCTCGGTGTACGACCGCTCATAGGAGCGGAGTACGTCCGCCTTCTGACGCTCCAACTCCGACTCGGTGAATCCGTAGCGCGCCACCCTCTCGGCCTCCACGAGCACCCGCTCCAGGCCTTCTTCGATCTCGCCGTCCTTCACGGTGGCGCCGAGCTGATAGACGTCCGACTCGCGCACGAACCGGCCCTTACCGGAGCCGGCCCCCAGGAACGGGGGATCTTCGCTGGATTGCGTGATCTCGAACATCCGGAAGTTGAACATCGAGTTGTACGCCTGCTCGACGAATGTCCGGCGGTAGTCTCCGTGCGTGTCCTGGTCCGCAAGCGGGAGCTTCCAGGCGACGCTCACGTTGGACAGTGTGAGTTCGGGGTCCGTGGCGATCGAGAATAGCGTCTCCTCGTGACCGGGCACGGACACGGCGGGACGCGGACGCTCGACCTCCGGGCCTTCGAGCTCCCCGAAGTGCTGGCGAATGAGCCCCTGGATCCAATCCGGATCGAAGTCTCCCACCGCCACCACGGCCATCAGGTCCGGACGATACCAATCCGCGTAGAAGCGCTTGAGCGTGGCATGATCGAACGTCTCGAGTACCTCGGGATCGCCGATCGGAAGGCGTTCGGCATACAGCGACCCCTGGAAGAGCACCGGGAACTGCTGGTCGCGGATTCTGGAGTAGGCCCCCTGCCCCAGGCGCCACTCTTCCAGCACCACGCCGCGCTCCTTCTCGACTTCGACCGAGTCGAACGCCAGGCCATGCGCCCAGTCCTCCAGGATCTGGAAGGCGGTCTCGACGATCTCTGCGCTGTCCGTGGGAATCGTCAGCATGTACACGGTCTCGTCAAAGCCCGTGTACGCGTTCACGTCAGCCCCGAACCGCATCCCGATGAACTGCAGGTAGTCGATGAGTTCCTGCTTCTCGAAGTGCTCGGTCCCGTTGAAGGCCATGTGCTCCAGGAAGTGGGCCAGGCCCAGCTGATCGCCGTCCTCGAGGACGGACCCGGCGTTGACGACCAGCCGCAGCTCCGCCCGCTTCTCCGGGCGCTCGTTGACCCGGATGAAATAACGGAGGCCGTTCTCCAGCCGCCCGACCGTCACGTCCGGATCGACGGGCAGGTCCTCGCTGAGCTCCGCGGTGAAGGCGTTCGCGGTGTCCGCGATGGCCTGGGCCGGGAGCCGGTCCGGCGAGGCGACGATAGCGACACCGACCGCGCCGGCCAGGGCCAGCGCTCCAGCCCTGATATTGGTATCGAAAAGCATGAAGCTCGTCCTGTCGTTATTGCGTTTCCAGCACATGGCGTGGAGGCCCGACCTGCACGGCCACTGCACGCGGTCACTACGACAATACCGGCTAGCCGAAGCAGCGTTCCGGGAGCCAACGAAAGCCGCCGGCGACCCGAAGGTCGCCGGCGGAGGGCACATCTCCTCGAGAACGGATCGACTCAGACGATGCCGTACCCGACCATGGCGTTCGCGACCTTCACGAATCCGCCGATGTTCGAGCCCTTCACATAGTCCACGTATCCGTCATCGGATCCACCATAGATGACGCACTGCTCGTGGATGTCGGCCATGATCTTGTTGAGCTTGCTGTCCACTTCGTCGCGAGTCCACGCGACGCGGGTCGAGTTCTGGCTCTGCTCGAGGCCCGAAACCGCTACACCACCGGCGTTGGCGGCCTTACCCGGACCATACATGATCCTGGCCTCCTGGAACACGGCGACCGCGTCGGCGTCGCTGGGCATGTTGGCGCCCTCTGCGACCCCGAAGCACCCGTTGTCCACCAGCGTGCGGGCGTCTCCGCCATCCAGCTCGTTCTGTGTGGCGCTCGGGAAGGCCAGATCGCAGGGAACCACCCAGGGGCGCTTGCCCGGCAGGTACTCGCAGCCGAAGTGCTCAGCGTACTCGCTGATCCGCCCGCGGCGTACTTCCTTGAGCTCCTTGATCCACGCGAGCTTCTCCCGATCGATGCCGTTCGGATCGTGGATCGTTCCACCAGAGTCCGACGCCGTGATCGGCTTCGCATCAAAATCGAGCAGCTTCTCGATCGTGTAGATGGCCACGTTGCCCGAGCCGGAGACCGCGCACGACTTGCCTTCGACACTGTCGTCACGGTGCTTCAGCATGTCCTCCATGAAGTAGACCGTGCCGTATCCGGTGGCCTCGGTCCGAATCAGGCTGCCGCCGAAAGCCAGACCTTTGCCCGTCAGGACGCCCTCGAACTCGTTCCGAAGGCGCTTGTACTGACCGAACAGGTAGCCGATCTCACGCGCTCCGACACCGATGTCACCGGCCGGGACGTCAGTCCGGGCGCCGATGTGCCGGTACAGCTCCGTCATCATCGACTGGCAGAACCGCATGACCTCCCGGTCACTCTTGCCCTTCGGGTCGAAGTTGGCGCCGCCCTTACCGCCGCCCATCGGCAGCGTGGTGAGGCTGTTCTTGAAGACCTGCTCGAAGCCCAGAAACTTCAGGATGCTCTGGTTCACTGTCGGGTGAAACCGTAGACCACCCTTGTAGGGCCCGATCGAATTGTTGAACTGGACTCGCCACGCGCGGTCGGCCCGCACGTTGCCCTCATCGTCTTCCCAGGAGACGCGGAAGATGATGATCCGGTCCGGCTCCGTCAGGCGCTCGAGAATCTTCTCCTCGCGGTACACCGGATGATCGAATGTGTACGGGATCACGCTGTGCGCGACTTCCCGCACGGCCTGGTGGAATTCAGACTCGCCCGGATTGCGCTTGATGACCTTGGCCATGAAGCGCTCGATTTCCTGTCGGATCTCATTGTTGGCGGGGCTGCTCATGCTCCGTGTTCCTTTCGTGGTAACCGGTGGATCACCCATTACACCCCCGGGAAACGGCGATTCCTATATCAAGAATCGTGCTACGGGGAGACGCGTTCGGGCCCCGGTGAGGACCCGTGCATGACGGCACCTGGAAGGGCATGGCAGGCGGCACGATCAGGGTTCAGTCCACGTCCCTTTCGACCAGTCCGTGGATCAGCCGGGAGGCGAGTTCGGCGGGCATTCCGAAGTCTGTGGCACGTCGATACGCCGCGCCCAGGATCTCCAGTTCGCCGCCGTCGAACCAGACGCCGCCGCACTCCGGGCATCGGTCCACGATGACATTCTGGATGACTTCCTTCCGCATCTCGGAGCCGTCATGCTGGCAGCGCACTATCTCCTCGCGCTCCGCCTTCAGCTTGAGCTCACAGTCCATGCAGGTGGGGACGCCCTCGAACTCCGTGCGGGTTCTGCGTTTACCGCACCGAACGCACGTTTCGCCTATGGACTCTTCGCCCGATTCAATGACGTGTCGGATCACCAGTTGGGAC
>CAYWLF010000209.1:0-5081 GCA_964458875.1 uncultured Gemmatimonadota bacterium | reverse complement strand
TCCTGAAGTTGTCCGTAGAGGCCGCCATCCGGATCGGCGTGCTCGCCCTGATCTTCCTGTGGTCACTACAGATCATCAAGCCCTTCGTGCAGATCGTTCTGTGGGCGATCATCCTCGCTGTGGCCCTATACCCGCTGTACTCGGGTCTTGCCGGGCGGCTCGGCGGACGGACGAAACTGTCGGCGGTCCTGATCACGGCTCTGGCCCTGGCCATCCTGCTCGTGCCGAGCTGGAAGTTCTTCGGGGCCACCGTCGAAGAAGCCCGCGAAGTAAGCGAGAAGGCCGAAGCCGGGACGCTTCAGGTGCCGCCCCCACCCGATAGAGTCCGGGACTGGCCCGTGATCGGCGAGCGCACGTACGAACTCTGGAACGGCGCGTCTCGAAACCTGGGCGCCACCCTGGAGCGGCTGAAGCCGGAGCTGGCTGCATTCGGGAAATGGGCGCTGGCATCGCTCGGCGGTTTGGCGGGGACGGTACTCCAGTTCGTCGTCTCCATTCTGATCGCCGGAGTACTCCTTTCGACAGGCGACGAGGGACGAGAGTTCTCGGTCAAGTTCGCCACCCGCCTGGCGGGGCCGCCGGGGGAGGATTTCGTCCGCCTCACCGTGATGACGATACGGAGCGTGTTTCAGGGCGTGCTCGGCATCGCCGTGATCCAGTCCGCACTGGCAGCCATCGGGTTCCTGGCGATCGGCGTACCGGGGGCCATGGTGTGGGCCCTCCTCGTCATGATCCTCGCCGTGATGCAGCTGCCTCCTCTGCTGGTCATCGCGCCGGTCATCGTGTGGGCGTTCGCCACCCAGAGCACCACGGCCGCCTTGATCTTCCTGGTGTACGGGGGGTTCGTGAGCATCAGCGACACGTTTCTGAAGCCGCTGCTCCTCGGCCGGGGTGTGGACGTGCCCATGCTCGTTATCCTGCTCGGCGCGATCGGTGGCATGATCATGTCCGGAATAATCGGACTGTTCGTAGGGGCCGTGGTCCTGGCGGTGGCCTACCAGCTCATGATGGCGTGGCTCGAGGATGACGCCGACCTCGGCATGTTCTCGACAGCCGGAGTGGCCGCCCCCGCGAAGGGCGATGCATGACCGAAGAACCGACCGAAGCCGCAGGAACTGCGGGCCCCGGCGCCCCATTCGAAGCTCAGCCCGCGCCGACGGGGCTGCGTGATCGCGTGAGGGCGATGGACCCGGCCCGCCGGGTCACGATCGTAGTCTCGATCGTTGTCGCTGCGCTCTTTGCCTGGCACCTGGCATCGGACCGGGCGACTCCGTACACGCAGCTGGGCAAAGTCGAGGGATACATCGTCCCGATCGCCTCTCAGGTATCCGGCTACGTTTCCAGCGTAACCGTGGTGCTCAACGAGATCGTGAACGAGGGAGACACGATTCTCGGGATCAACCCTCTTCCCTTCCAACTCGCGGTGAACTCGGCTCAGGCCCAGCTCGAATTGGCCGGCCAGCAAGTTCGTGCGGGGGTATCCGCCGTCGAGGCAGCCGCAGGCCAGGTGGGAGTCGCGCGGGCGCGACTCGACCGGAATCAGCGCTACTTCGATCGTGTGGAGACGATCAACGAGGCGAACCCCGGGGCCCTGTCTCAGGCCGATCGTGACCGGGCCACCACGCAGCTCGACCAGGCGCAGGCCGGCTTGATGAGCGCTGAGGCCGAGCTGCAGAGGGCGCGCGAGGCTCTTGGCGTGGCCGGCGAGGAGAACCCTGCGATCCAGGCCGCCGTCGCCGCCCTCGAGCAGGCCGAGTTCGACCTGGAGAATACAGTGATCCTGGCGCCGGGACGGGGCGTGGTGGGCGACCTGCAACTGGCGGAAGGCCATTTCGCGGCCGCCGGCCAGCCGCTGGCGACGTTCATCTCTGCCCAGGACGTCTGGGTGCGGGCGGACATGCGAGAGAACAACCTGGGACGGATCGACGTGGGCGACCGGGCCGAGATCGCCCTCGACGTCGCGCCGGGCCGCATCTTCGAGGGGCGCGTGGCGAGCGTCAGTGCGGGTGTCGACACGGGCCAGGGAACCCGGGGCGGGCTCCCCACTGCAGAGAGCGCGCAGGGATGGCTGCAGGACCCGCAGCGCTTTCCGGTGATCATCCGGTTCCAGGGAGAGGACGCCCGGGGTATGCTGCGCGTCGGCGGCCAGGCGAACGTCGTCGTGTACGCCGGGTCGAACCCCGTTCTGAACGCGGTCGCTGCGCTGCGTATCCGGCTCACGACATTGCTGTCGTATGTCCGCTGAGGCCGCGGCCCTCGCGGCCGAGGCTCCTGCCGACATCCTGACGGACCTGCGCAGCCGCCGTATCGTCCGCTTCGCGGTCGGCACCACCGTCGGGTCCGGGTTCGCGTACCTGATCGGGTTCGAGCTGCCCTTCCTCGTCCCCATCCTCATCGCGATGCTTCTGGCGTCGCCCGCACCACGGCCGACGCTGCGGACCGCCGCGGGCTTCGTGGTTCCGGTCGCCGCCGGGGCTTTCACCGGCGTGATGCTCACGCGCTACCTCCTGCAGTACCAGGGCATATTCTTGCTCATCGAGTTCCTGGTCCTGTACCACATCTTCTACTCTCTGGCGGGAGGCGCCAGACCACTTCGAATGGTCTGGCTGCTGATCGCCGCGCTCATCATCCCGTTGATGGGCATGGCATCCATCGGCCTCGCGATTGGAGTCGCCGTTGGGTTGGTGTGCGGCGCGGCGATCGCCGTCGGGGTCGCCTGGTTCGCGCACGTCCTCCTCCCCGATCTTCCATCTAACGCCGCGGGGCCGGGGACGGCCGGGCGAGCCACTAAGGAACCGCCACCACCGGCCGCGCGGGCCGCGTACGCGCGACGCACGGTCACGGTCGTGTTCCCCGTGCTCATGGTCTTCTTCTTCCTCAACCTCAGCTCGGACGCGGTGATCCTCGTGTTCATCGGCCTGCTGTCGCTGCTTCCGAGCTTCGCCGCAGGCTGGAAACAGGGTAAGGCCCTCATCGTGGGCAACCTGATCGGGGGCGCCGGAGCGATCATCTTCTACAACCTCCTGATCGTCTATCCTGAGATCGGGATGTTCCTGCTGCTCACCTTGCTCACCGGACTCCTGTTCGGAGACGTCATCTTCTCCGATCGACCGGCCGCTCCCCTGTTCAAGACGGCCTTCAACTCGGTCGTGCTGCTGGTTGGGATGAGCGTGACCATAACGGGAGCCGATGCCGCGTCGAAGTTCTATACGCGAATTGTGCAGATCATACTGGCCGTCGTGTACGTCGCGGTGGCCTTCGGATTCCTCGAGTATCTCCAACGCAAACGGGTGAAGAGAGCATGAACCTCGAGACCCTCCGCCGCGGCCGCGGCTGGCTCTTCGGCGATACGATTCTGCCCGCAATTCTCATCTCCGTGCTCCTGGGCGGCTGCAAGTTGGGACCGGACTATGTCCAGCCCCCCGTGCCGCAGCCTGAGACGTACCGACAGCCGACCCCGTCCGGCGAGTCGATCGCCAACGTGGCCTGGTGGGACCTGTTCCAGGATCCGGTATTGCAGGAGCTGATCGAGATCGCCCTGGAGGAGAACCGCGACATCCGGGTCGCCCTCGCTCGCATCGCGGAGGCCCGCGCTCAAGCCGGATTCGCCAGGGCCGACCTGTACCCCCGGGTGGACGTGGCGGCCGGTGCCAACGCTGGCGAGGCGCTCACCGACGAGGGCGACCACATCCCCAGGCGGGGCATCTTCGTGGCCGCGGACGTGTTCTACGAAGTCGACCTGTGGGGTCGTATCCGGCGCGGCAACGAGGCGGCCGTGCAGGAGCTACTGGCCACGGAAGAGGCGTATCGCTCGGTCACGATCACCCTGGTGGCCGACGTGGCCAGCCTGTACCTGCAGCTCCTGGACCTCGACAATCGGCTGGGCATCGCGGAGCGGACGGTGGACGCTCGCGGGGAGTCGTACGAGATCATGCGGGTGCGCCACGAAGCCGGCATGATCAACGAAGTGGACCTTAACCAGTCCGCGATCCTCCTCGCGGACGCCGAGGCCTCCGTGGAGGCATTCCGGCGGAGCCGCTCTCAGACGGAGAACGCGATCAGCGTGCTGCTCGGCCGCACGCCGGAGTCCATCCGGCGCGGCATGAGCCTCACCGAGCAGGTCTTCCCGCCGGACATTCCGGTAGGTCTCCCATCCGAACTGGTGCAGCGGCGGCCGGACATCCTGCAGGCGGAGCGCCGCCTCGCGGCCCAGACGGCGCGGATAGGGGTCGCGGAGGCGCTGAAGTTTCCCTCGCTCAGCCTGACCGGTTCCGCGGGAGTGAGCGGTGACCTCACGAACCCCAGCCTGGCCACCGGGTTCCTAAACCTGGGTGCCAATCTGCTCGGTCCGATCTTCAACGCGGGCAAGAACGAGCGCCGGGTGGAGATCGAGGTCGCCCGCACCGAGCAGCTCCTGAACCAGTACGAGCAGACGATCCTCACCGCGTTCCGCGAGGTCGAGGACGCCATCGTGGCAACCTACACCTACCGCGACGAGTACCAGGCGAGACGGCGACAGGTCGAGTCGGCGGTAAACGCCGCCAACCTCTCCTGGGTGCGCTACGAGGGCGGCATGACCAGCTACCTCGAGGTACTGGACCTGCAGCGGTCGCAGTTCTCGGCGGAGCTGCAGGCCTCCGCGGCGCTCCAGCAGCAGCTCGGGTCGGTTGTGCAGTTGTACAAGGCGCTGGGCGGGGGCTGGCCGGTCCAGCCGGAGAGCGAGGCCGGCGCGAGCACGGAAACGGACTGAGCCTCTCGCCTCCGGAGCCGCGCATGTCCACGGCGACCTCGTCTCTGGCGGTGTGCCCCGCCCTGGAGGGCGACTACTCGCCATTTCGCCAGATTGTTCTTCGTCGACGGGATAGATATGCTGCTACCGGGGGACGTCGCGCTCGAGGACGGAAAACGGTTTCGCATCGAGTAAGACATCTCTTTTGAGGATCACCGCCGCCGGGAGGTCATCTCATGCGCTCATGCACTCGTTACATCCGGAAGCACGTTCTGATGGTCGCTGTCCTACTCGGGGTCGCCTCGCCGGTGCAAGCACAGGACGCCCACTACTGGACCCTCCAGTACGGCCC
>CAYWLF010000208.1:0-5093 GCA_964458875.1 uncultured Gemmatimonadota bacterium | reverse complement strand
GATCTCCGGTATCGAATGCAGGGCACGGCCTTCATGGGCGCCTTCTTCCGCACTTCCCCGTTCATGGAGGCGGAAGAGTTGGACGAGGAGACCCTGTTCGAGGCCATGCAGAAGCAGCTCCAGAAGAAGTTCGGGCACCTGGGCGAGCGAGTGGTGGAAGCCAACCTCAGGGTCATCCGGCGGGGCTTCGACGAAGTGCGGCCGGTCGAGGTGCAGGGCGAGCTGGTGGGCGCCGGCCAGGTGATGGCGGAAGCCGCGGTGGGCCAGATTCCGACGCTTCTCGACCACCCCGACCAGGAATGGGGCATCGGGAACCAGGGCCGGTTCTGGGAGCAGGTGTGCTCACTGTGTGGACTGGACCAGGACGTGATCGCCGATCCGTTCTCTGCGATCAGCGCCATTCCGGCGGCCACGAGCACCGTGCGCGACATGTCGGACATTCGATTCGAGATTCCGGAGTTCATCGCCTCCAAGTGCACCGGGTGCTCCCAGTGCTGGACGCAGTGCCCGGACGCGGCGATCCCGGGCCTGGTCAATTCGGTCGAGGACGTGATCCAGACCGCCATCAAGACCGCCCAGAACGGGAAGCCCCTGGACCGTATCCAATCGGTGTCGGCCAACCTGGCCCGGGAAGCGCACAAGGTCCTCAAGGCCGTGCCGTTCCAGACCTTCGGCAACACCATTTCCACGGCCTACGCAAACCTTGCCGAGAAGCTACCGTGGGACGCCGAGCGCAAGCAGGCCCTGAACGAGGAGTTCGCCGCTGTGTACTCGGTGCTGGCGGACTTCCCTCTCGCCAAGACCGTCCCGTTCTTCGACCAGCACGAGAGCAAGGAGAAGGGCGCGGGCGGCTTGCTGTCGATCACCGTGAACCCGGAGGCCTGCAAGGGCTGCAACATCTGCGTGGATGTGTGCGCGGACGGGGCACTGGTGACGGTCAAGCAGGACGACGAAAACCTGGATCAGCTCCGGCGAAACTGGAAGCTGTGGGAGAACCTCCCGGACACCCCCGACCGGTTCATCAACATCCGGAACCTGGAAGAGGGAATTGGCGTGCTCCCGTCGCTTCTCCTGAAGAAGGAGAACTACCGCACGATGGCGGGCGGCGACGGCGCGTGCATGGGCTGCGGCGAGAAGACGGCCGTGCACCTGATTGTCTCGGCGGTCGAGTCGCTGATGCAGCCACGAGTCGAGAACTTCGTGGCCCACCTCGAAGAACTGATCGAGACGCTCGACGGACAGGCTCGTGAACTGCTGTCGGCCGATGCCGATCTCGACCTGGCAGCCGTGGCCGACGGTGCGGCCGCGGAAGTTCCCCTGGACGATGAAAAGCGGGCGCGCCTCAAGATCCTCACCGACGCGATCGCCGCCCTCAAGGACCTTCTGTGGCGCTACACGAAGGGGCCGAGCGGCCAGGGCCGCGCCAACATGGGAATCAGCAACAGCACCGGCTGCTCGTCAGTGTGGGGCAGCACGTTCCCCTACAATCCGTATCCCTATCCGTGGGTGAACCACCTGTTCCAGGACTCCCCGTCGGTGGCAATCGGGATCTTCGAAGGCCACATGCGGAAGATGCAGGACGCGTTCGTCGCGGTGCGGCGCGCCCGGTTGCTGGCCTCCGGGGAGTACGACGCGTCCGTCCACGAGCCCGAGTTCGTGGCCTTCACGTGGCAGGATTTTTCTGACGAAGAGTTCGACATGTGCGCCCCGATCGTCGCGATCGGCGGAGACGGGGCCATGATGGACATCGGGTTCCAAAACCTGTCCCGGCTCCTGGCCTCCGGCAAGCCGATCCGGGTGATCGTGCTGGACACCCAGGTCTACTCCAACACGGGCGGACAGGCCTGCACGAGCGGATTCATCGGACAGGTCTCGGACATGGCCGCGTACGGCCAGGCACAACACGGCAAGGAGGAAACCCGCAAGGAGCTGGCGCTGATCGCGCTGGCGCACCGTGGGGCCTACGTCCTCCAATCCTCGCAGGCCTCCGCGTCTCACATGATCGGTGGCGTGATCCGGGGATTGAAGACCCATCGCCCCGCGATCATGAACATCTACACGCCCTGCCCCGTGGAGCATGGCCTGGCGGACGAGTGGGCGCCCAACGCGGCCCGCTTCGCCCTCGAGGGACGGGCCTTCCCGTTCATGATCTTCGACCCGGATCAGGGAGCGACGATCGCCGACTGCATGGACCTGAGCGGCAATCCGGAGCTCGACGAAACGTGGCCCAGCTACGAGCTGGAGTACGTGGACGAGGACGGCGAGGTGCAAAAGATGGAGCTGCCGGTCACGACCGCCGACTGGGCGGCCACCGAGGGGCGCTTCAAGAAGCACTTCAAGCGCAGCAAACAGGAGGACTGGGACGACGACCAGGTGGTCTTCCACGAATTCCTGGATCTGTCCGCTGACGATCGGATCGGCAAGACGCCGTTCATCTGGGTGATCGACGGCGAAAAGAAGCTGGGGCGCCTGGCGTGCTCGATGGAGATGGTGCTTCTCGCCGAAGACCGGCTCCTGTACTGGTCGCAGCTCAAGGAACTGGCGGGGATGGAAGTCCCGGCTTCGGTCCGGGCTGACATCGCGGACGACATGGAAGAGGAGTTCGAGGCGAAGGCAGCCGAAATCCGGGCCGGATACGAGGGGCAACTCGCGGAACTCCGGATGAGCTACCCGGCGCTCGTGGCGCGGCGCATGGCCGAAGGTCTGCTGTCTTCCGGTGACGGCAACCTGACGGTGGCCGAGATCCTGGCCCGTGCGAACGCCGACCCGGACCTCGAGCCGATCACCGCGGAGGCGGTCGCGGGCCTCTCGGGCGGACTGGGCGTGGACGTGGGCGGCGGAAACGGCGGTGCGACGATCACGGTCGCGCCGGCGGAAGCCGTCTCACGGACAGTGGCGATCGCCGAGGCCGGGGCGCTGGCGGAGGTCGTGGTCGCTCCCGCTCCGGAAGCAGCCGAGGAAGAGGACGACGATGACCTCGTGATGGACCCGTACATCGAGACGGCCCGCTGCACATCGTGCGACGAGTGCATCAACATCAACAAGAAGATGTTCGCCTACGACGAGAACAAGCAGGCGTACATCAAGGACAAGAACGCAGGTACGTTCGCCGAGATCGTCCAGTCGGCGGAGCGGTGCACGGCCGAGATCATTCACCCGGGCACGCCGCTCAACAAGAAGGAGAAGGATCTCGACAAGTGGATCGAGCGAGCGCAGCCGTTCAACTGACCGCGAATCGCAGGGGCGGCTGAGAGGAACCAGGAATGCTCGGATCCAGCACATTCAGACACGGCGTTCACCCGCCGGAGACCAAGGGCCTTACGGAGAAGGTACCGGTGCGGCGAATGCCGTTTCCCGAGGAGATCGTCCTTCCCCTCCGGCAGCACGCCGGGCGGCCGGCTCGTCTTCTCGTGAAGGTCGGTGACCACGTCGAGCGGGGCGACAAGGTGGCCGAGGCGGACGGTTTCGTCTCGGTACCCATCCACGCCTCGGCCGCGGGAACGGTGAAAGACATTCGCCTGTGTCCGCACCCCGACGGCTCGATGGCCGAGTCCGTGGTCATCGCGGTCGATCGGTTCTCCCCCCAGATCCCGAGACCCCGCATCGTGCCGCAGTGGGAGGGTCTGTCTCCGCAACAGGTGGTGGAGGAGGTACAGAAGGCGGGAGTGGTGGGTCTCGGGGGCGCCG
The DNA here is from genome assembly GCA_964458875.1 of uncultured Gemmatimonadota bacterium. Classification (GTDB taxonomy): domain Bacteria; phylum Gemmatimonadota; class Gemmatimonadetes; order Palauibacterales; family Palauibacteraceae; genus Benthicola. The sequence continues at coordinate 1,406 of CAYWLF010000208.1, read as the reverse complement.
CCTTCCCGACGCACGTGAAGCTGCTGCCCCCGGCGGACATGCCGGTGCACACGCTGATCGTCAACGGGGCGGAGTGCGAGCCCTACCTCACCACCGACCACCGGACGATGGTCGAGTATCCGGAGAGGGTGCAGTTCGGGATCCGGATCATGATGAAGGCGCTCGGTGTCGACAAAGCCGTGATCGGGGTCGAGAAGAACAAGCCTGACGCGATCGCACGGCTGCAGGAGACCCTGCCAGACGATCTCGATGTCTCGGTGCTCCCGCTCACGGTGAAGTATCCGCAGGGCGCGGAGAAGATGCTGATCAAGGTGGTCACCGGGCGGGAAGTCCCGTCCGGCAAGCTGCCGATGAACGTCGGCGTCGTGGTGCAGAACGTCGGATCGATCGCCTGCATCGGAGAGATCTTCGAGACCGGTTATCCCCTGATTGAGCGGGTCGTGACCGTTACGGGCCCCGGAGTCCGGAAGCCATCCAACCTGCTCGTTCCGGTGGGCACTCGCCTCAGAGACGTGCTCGAGTTCTGCGACGGACTGACGGAGGACGCGTCGCAGATCGTGTTCGGAGGCCCCATGATGGGCGCGGCGCAGCCGGATCTCGACACGCCCCTGATCAAGGGCACGACCGGTGTGGTGGTGTTGACCAAAAAGGAAGCGCGCTCGGTGGAGCGCTATCCATGTATCCACTGCGGCCGCTGCCTGGAGTCGTGTCCCGTCTTCCTCAACCCCTCGCTTCTGGGCACGCAGGCCCAGGCCGGCCGCTACGAGGAAATGGAAGCCGCGAATCTCATGGACTGCATGCTGTGCGGGTGCTGTTCGTACGTGTGCCCTTCGCACATTCCGCTGTCGCAGATGTTCGCTCTCGGAAAGAACATGCTCCGCAAGCGACAGGCCGCCGCATGACCGGCCGTGGCCCCGGACGCGGGCCGGATGGCGGCATGGACATCGACTCCCTGGCGGAGATCCGGCTGAGAATCGCGGCCTCGCCCCACCTGCGGTCTCCGCATTCCACGCCGCGCATCATGTGGAACGTGGTGGGGTCCCTGGTGCCGATCCTGGCGGTCGGGATCTACTACTTCGGCCCGAGCGCCTTGCTCGTGGTCGCGGCTGCCACGCTCGGCTCGGTTCTCACGGAGCGCCTCTTCGGCGTGAAGGGAAGCACGAAGGATGGCTCGGCCCTGATCACCGGCCTCCTGCTCGGACTGATTCTCCCGCCTGGTTTTCCGCTCTGGATGGCTTTCGTGGGCGGCGTGTTCGGGGTCGGGTTCGGCAAGGTGATATTCGGAGGACTGGGACAGAACGTGTTCAACCCGGCCCTGCTCGGGCGGGCGTTCCTGCAGGCCGCCTTTCCTATCGCGATTACCACCTGGCCGGTTCAACCGGCGAACTGGTGGTCGCTGCGGGGGG
>CAYWLF010000207.1:0-5103 GCA_964458875.1 uncultured Gemmatimonadota bacterium | reverse complement strand
CGGCGGTCCCGGAAGGCCGGTGCCTGCTGCGCACCAGCTACATGGCGACGCACACTGACGACCAACTCGACTTCGTGCTCGAGCAGCTCGAGCGGGTCGGCAAGAAATATGGTGTCATCGGACACGGGATCGAGGTGGCGTGACAGGATCCAGGGACGTCCAGATCATTCCGGCGGACGGGAAGAAGGAATTCCGCCAGTTTCTAGATCTGCCGTATCGAATCTACGAGAGCGACCCTAACTGGGTAGCGCCTCTGCTCCGGGACATGAAGGTCATGTTCGATCCGGAGAAGCACCCTTTCCACAGGCACTCGGAAGTCCAGCCGTTCATAGCCGTGCGCGATGGTGAGACGGTCGGCCGTATCGCTGCCATCCACAATCGGAACCACGTCGCCTACCACAACGAGTCCGTCGGGTTCTTCGGGTTCTTCGAGTGCGTGGACGAACAGAAGGTGGCGAATGCGCTCCTCGCCACGGCGACCGAGTGGCTGCGCGATCGCGGGCTCGAGGTGATACGCGGCCCCGCCAACTTCTCCACGAACGAGAGCGCGGCACTGCTGGTCGAGGGATTCGATCGTCCACCGACGATCATGATGCCGTACAACCCCGAGTACTACGAGGACCTGATCGTGAACGCGGGGTTCCACGCCGCCATGGACATGGTGGCTTACTACCTGGACAACAGTATTCCGCCGGACTTTCTGCTCAAGCGCGAGGAGCGGCTGGCCAAGAGACTGAACGTGTCCCTTCGCACGCTGCGGAAGGAGGACTTCGCGGCCGAGCTCGATCGTGTCCTGGCCGTGTACAACAAGGCCTGGGAGAAGAACTGGGGCTTCGTTCCGATGACGGACGAGGAAATCCGGTTCATGGCGCACGAGCTCAAGGTGGCCGTGATGAAGGACCCCGAGCAGGTCATCTTCGTGGAGAACTCCGATGGCGTGCCGGTCGGCTTCGCCCTGTGGTTGAAGGACTACAACCAGGGCCTGATCAAGGCGCGCGGGCGTCTGTTTCCGTTCGGTCTTCTCAAGGTGCTCCGCAAGGCGAAGAGCATCGATATGTGCCGCGTCCTGACTCTCGGCCTGATCCCGGAATACAGGGGAAAGGGAATCGACTCCCTGTTGTTCCTTCGGATATTCCGCGAAGGGGCGGCGAAGGGAATGACTCGCGGCGAGTTCGGGTGGATCCTCGAGCACAACTACCCGATGCGGAAGCCGCTCGAGCGACTGGGTTCGCACGTGTACAAGCGATACCGCATGTACGACAGGGAAATCGAGCCTGGTGTCTGACGCTTCCAACACCGTTCTCCTCACCGGAGCTACGGGTTTCCTGGGCAGCCACGTTGCAGACGCCCTCGTCGCCGAGGGGTGGTCCGTGCGTTGCACCGTTCGCAAGACCAGCAACCTGCGTTGGATCGAATCCCTCCCGGTGGATCGCGTCACGGCGGACGTCCGCTCGCCCGAGGAGCTGGCGGCGGCCCTGGAGGGCGTGGACGTGGTCGTACACTCGGCCGGGCTCACCCGCGCCAAGTCCGACGTCGAGTATCAACGCGTCAACGCAGAGGGGACCCAGGCCCTCGCACTCGGGGCCGTCGATGCGGGAGTGCGCCGCTTCGTCCTGGTCAGCAGCCTGGCGGCACGCGGGCCGGACCGGCGGGCCAGTGACCGGGCTCCGGCCGGCGATCGTCCGACGAGCGCATACGGCGAGAGCAAGCTGGCCGGCGAGCGCCGCCTGTTCCAGGTGCTTTCTGAGCAGACAGGGACGATGCAGGGGCTGATTCTGCGACCCGGCGGGATCTACGGTCCGCGGGACGAAGACTCGCTGAACCTGTTCAAGGTGGCGAAGACCGGCATGATGCCGGTGCCGACCAGCCAGGGTCGCCTGCAGCCTGCGTACGTGAAAGACGTGGCGGAGGCGGTGATTCGTGCCGTGGCCCGACCCGACGTGGACCTGAAGCCCATCCCGATCGTGGGACCCGAGATCGTGACCTGGGCCGCCATGGGCGAGGCGCTGGGAGCTGCCGTGGGGAAGCCGGTTCGCCTGGTAAAGATCCCTGGCCCTGTATGGCAGGTCGGTGGGGCGGTGTCGGAAGCTGCTGCGCGACTCATCGGGTTGCCCCCGCAGTTCGATCGGCGCACGGCGGACGATCTCTCGCGACTGGACTGGACGGCGGATCCGCGCGAGGCGGAAGCGGCGCTCGGTTGGCGAGCCACTACACATCTGCGCGAGGCGCTGGAAGAAACCGGTCGCTGGTACCGTGAGCACGGGTGGCTCAAGTGATCAATCAGTTCAGGGCCGAGACGGAGATCCGCAGCCGCGGGCCGCTCGCGGTGGACTACCTGATGCTCGCCTACCTGGCGGCCACAGCCATAGTAGCCCTGACGAGCTTCACGGGAATGGGGCTTGGAATCGCTGCTCTGCACGCCGTCGGGATGGGCCTGATCTGGTGGGCGGCGGCCCTCCCGCTTCCCTCGCATCGCCTGGCGCTGTTCTTCCGACTGTTCTACCCGGTCGCGTTCACGACTGTTCTCTACATGGAACTGGCGCCGCTGAACCAGCTGCACGTAGCGGGCTACTTCGACGCGGTGGTCATGCAGTGGGAGGAGGCGCTGTTCGGCGCCCAGCTGGCGCTGTCGTTCAGCGAATGGTATAGCGGCCTGTGGTTCTCCGAGTTTCTGCACCTCGGTTACTTCTCGTACTACATCATCGTTCCTGGAGCGGCGGCGACAGCTTTCCTGCTCAAGGGGCCGCGCGCGCTGGAGCGTGCCTCGTTCACGATCGCGCTGGCCTTCTTCATCTGCTACCTGTGCTTCTCGGTCTTTCCGGTGGCGGGCCCCCGCTACGACTTCCCTCGGATCACCGGTCCCGCGGCGGACGGAAATATGTTCGCGCTGGTTCACGCCATTCTCGAGTCCGGCTCTTCCAAGGGGACCGCGTTCCCTTCTTCGCACGTGGCGGCGACGCTGTCCGCCTGGTTTGCGACGGGGCGCGAGAGCAAGCGCGTGTTCTGGATCATGGCCCCCTTCGCGGTGGCTCTAACCCTTGGAACGGTGTTCGGACGGTTCCACTACGGGATCGACGCGACCGTGGGGCTCATGGTGGCGATCGTGGCTTACCTCGCGACGCCGTGGCTGATGCGACGACTGGAAAGCAGCCGCCCGGCGGACTGACCGAAGCCGTGTTTGTGAGGCAACCGTCGCCGCCGCCCACCCGTCCAAATACCGACGAGCATGAGAATCGAGGCCAATGTCTGACCTTCAGCTGATCGCGGCGGCCCGGCAGGGCGATCGCCGCGCGATGGCGGCTCTCTACACTGCGCATAGCGGCCGAGTGTACTCCGTGGTTCGGCGGATGGTCGGTGACGACCACCTCGCGGAGGACGTGTCCCAGGACGCATGGGTGCGCGCCTTCGAGAAGCTGCATCTGTTCCGGGGAGAGTCGTCGTTTGGCACCTGGATGCATCGGTTGGCCGTGAATTCAGCCCTGAACCGGCTGCGAAGGCAGAGTAAGCGTCCGGATGTGGAGGCAGCGGCCGAGAGGCAAACGGGCCCGCCGCCGACGGATGAGACGGTGCTGAACCAGAAGTTGCTCGGCCAGGCCCTTGACCGGCTGTCCCCGGGCTATCGGACGGTGCTCGTACTGCACGATGTCGAGGGCCTTACTCATGATGAGATCGCGGACAGGATGGGTGTCGCTGTAGGAACGTCGAAGTCACAGTTGCACAAGGCCCGGGCCCGCATGCGCGACCTCCTGTCACCGGCCCGGGAACGAAATGAAGCAGGCAATCATGCTTGAGCATTTGAGCAGAGTGCAGATTTCGAACCTCCTGGAGCATCCCGAAGGTGCCGCGGGCGGGCTCGAGCACATCGCCGCGTGCCCGGAGTGCGCGCGAGAGTACGAGCAGATGAGTCGGATGCGTATGGCCCTTTCGGGGCTGCCGGATCTGACCGCACCGGTCGGTGAATGGGACGCCATCGAGGACAGGCTCGGACTGGAGCCGCTCGGCCAGGCGGCAGCCACCCCCCTGTGGCGACGGGCCACGAGCTGGCCGCTGCAGGCAGCCGCTGTACTGGCGCTCTTCGCCGGGGGCCTCCTGGTCGGCCAGCGCATCAGTCCCAGCTCGGACGCGCCGGAGCCGAGTCCGGCAGTAGCGACCACGAATGAGATCGCCGACCCGGCATCGACCATGGAGATCGAACCGGCCGAGGCGTATCTGCGAACGGTCGCGGGCCTCCAGCACTTGCGGGATGGATCCGATGAGTCCGGCTCCGGGCAGACGGGGCCGGCGGCCGTAGCGGAACGAATCACGCACCTGGACGGCATGATCGACGCGTCGAGGGCCGCTCTTCGAGAAGCGCCGGCGGATCCGGTGCTCAACAACTTCCTGTTCCAGTTGGTGGACGAGCGGGATGACCTGGCCACGCAATTGGATCAGACGCTGCGCATGACCGCAGCCGAATACTGAGACTGAAACGATGACGGTACGCATGGACGAAAGAGTTCGCCGATCGAGGTGGACCATCGGGTGGATAGCGCTGGCTCTGGCCGGTCTTGGGGGCGAACTCGCGGCCCAGGAACCCGAGATGACCTGGGTGTCACAGGAGAAAGCCCGCATCGGAGTTCTCCTGGAGGAGTTGTGCGAGGCGCCGCGCACGATGGACGTGGTGTGCGACAGCCCCCCGGTGGTCACGTCCGTGGTGGTGAACGGGCCGGCGGATCTGGCCGGGGTCAGGGCAAGGGACACGTTGCTGTCGGTTAACGAGTTGGATGTAACCAGCGCCGAAGGACGCTCCCTTCTGCTGGGCCTCGAAGTCGGGGTCCCGGTAGAGCTCCAGGTCGGGCGCGAGGAAGGGCGTGTGACGATCGCGGTGACACCGGAATTGCGGCCGACCGAGCCATACTTCGAGGTGAGGACGTTCTTCGGTCCTCCAGACGAGCTTGCGGAGGGCGGTCGCAGCCGGGTGCAGATCGTTCGGGTCCCATCCGTTCAGACGAGACTAGACGAGCTCGAAGTGCGCCATGATTCGATGAAGGCTTTCGGTAACGACTTCGTCTTCTTCCACCAGGACACGGACGGACAGTTCAACATAGAAGTTGGAGACAGCGA
>CAYWLF010000206.1:0-5104 GCA_964458875.1 uncultured Gemmatimonadota bacterium | reverse complement strand
TCGCGATGGTGGGTTCGTGAACATCCAGTCCAGGAGGTTCCAGGCGGGGGCTTCGGACACCGCCAGGTACGCGTTGTCGGGGTCCAATTCCCTTCGATACGCCGACATCGTCACACTGACGCATAGCCGGGCCTCGATCAAGTACGGTATCGCTCGGATTTCCTGGCGGTCCAGGCACAGCGCCTCGTGATACCCGGCAAGTACGTGCGCCCCCGCTTCTACGGGATCCGTAGCCGATAGCATCGGATACGTCATCGCGATAGCCGGCTCGCAGGCCCTGGCCGTCCATACCAGGTCCCCGAAGTCCAGCAGGCCGCTCACCCGCGCGCCGGGACCCTCGCCCTCGACGATGAGGTTGTGGTCGTTGGCGTCGTTGTGAATGACCTGGAACGGCAGTCGATCGACCTCCGGCAGCACTCGAGATTCGAACCGCGACAGGCCGGACCGCACCGCTTCCCGACCGGCCGCGTCGGCGATGTGCTCTGTGAACGACAGGGCCCCGGGAGCGTTCCGCAGGTCCCACGGGTCGATGCGCCGGGCGCCCGGATGGTCGAATCCGGCAAGTCGCCGATCCAGATCCCCCAGCCCGGCGCCGAGATCGTGCAGGAGGCCTTCCGGCGGCCTGGAGAGATCGGCGAGGATCTGCCCCGGCAGGTACGTCACGAGCCAGACCGAGTGACTCCCTTGCCGGGTCGTCGATGGGCCTGCCGAACTCGGTACCACCCGCGGCGTCCGGAGCCGGCCGGGCGTCGACTGCAGAACCTCCAGCGCCGACACCTGGGCCTCGAGGAAAGCCGGGTCTACCCCCGCGTTCATGATCTTGAGAACGTATTCCGCTCCCGCTTCATCATGCAGCCGGAAGTTCTGGTCCACGTAGCTGGGCAGCTCGCGGGCCGTCGCCTGGATGTCGTAGTGACGGGCCGCCAGCTCCTGTGCCTGCTCGGACGAGAATCGGGGAACGATCTTGCTGTCCGGTTAACTGTGGGTCTCGTAAGTTCATGCCCGCCGTGCGGCGGATCCGGCAAGCTTCGGCGCCGCCGTGGTCAAGTCAACCGAAGCACTATTGAATCAGCGCTGGAGGTTGTGTTGTCTCGCACCCCCATGTCACGATCGCTCGCTCCTCTCGGGCTGGCCGCGCTCGTCCTCCTCGCCATCGGCTGTGCGGACGAGAATTCACACGAGCATCCCGAAGGCGTTCCCGACTGGGAGAACCCGGCGGTCTTCGACATCGGCAAGGAACCTCCGCACGCCACGTTTACCTCGTTTTCGGACCGGGAGTCAGCCCTGACCGCGAAGCGGGACGAGTCCGCGCGGGTCAGGTCGCTGAACGGGCCGTGGAAATTCAATTGGGTGCGCAAGCCTTCCGATCGGCCCACGGAGTTCATGAACGACGGATTCGACGCCGGTACGTGGGACGAGATCCAGGTCCCGGGGAGCTGGGAAATCCAGGGCTATGGCATTCCGCACTACTTCGACGTCGCTTATCCTTTCCCACCCGATCCTCCGTGGATTCCGCATGACTACAACCCGATCGGATCGTATCTGCGCACCTTCTCTCTGCCTGCCGGCTGGGAGGAACACGAGGTCTACCTCGTGTTCGACGGGGTCAGCTCCGCCATGTACGTGTGGATCAACGGCCAGCGCGTCGGCTTCAGCCAGGACAGTCGCACCCCCGCGGAGTTTCGGGTCACGGAGTACCTGAAACCGGGAGACAACACCCTGGCCGTCGAGGTCTACCGGTGGAGTGACGGAAGCTATCTTGAAGACCAGGACATGTGGCGCCTCAGCGGGATCTTCCGCGACGTTTACCTCCAGGCCGCACCGCCGGTGAGGATCCGCGACGTCGAGGCGAAGGCCATGCTCGACGACTCGTACACACACGGAATCCTGTCCGTACAGGTAGAGATCGAAGGCGTCTCGCAGGCGGGGTGGGGAACGATCGAGATCGACCTGTTGGATCCTCGCGGCGAGACCGTTCCGGGCATCGCGCTGGCCGGCCCGTTTCAAGTCGGCGTGGGGGTGAGAGGGCCGATGCGATTCTCGGCCGCCGTCCGCGAGGCGCAGAAGTGGACGGCAGAAACGCCCAACCTGTACACGCTCGTGATCACCCTCTTGAACGACGAGGAGGAGGTCACGGAGGTCGTCACCACGCGAATCGGGTTCCGCCGGGTCGAGGTCGCGGGCGGGCGGCTGCGGGTGAACGGGACGCCGGTGACTCTGCGCGGCGTGAACCGGCACGAGCACGATCCGGAGACCGGCCAGACGGTGTCCGAGGAAGGAATGTTGCGCGACATCCAGTTGATGAAACAACACAACATCAACGCGGTGCGCGCCTCTCACTACCCCAATGTGCCGCGCTGGTACGAGCTCACGGACGAGCACGGGTTGTACGTGGTGGACGAGGCCAACATCGAGTCGCACGGAATCGACTGCGATCCGGAGTTGACCCTGGCCGAGAAACCGGAGTGGAAGGAGGCGCATCTCGACCGCACCATCCGCATGGTCGAGAGGGACAAGAACCACCCGTCCATCATCGTGTGGTCACTGGGCAACGAGGCATGCGACGGTGAGAACTTCGTGGCCACTTCGAACTGGATCCACCAGCGTGACCCCTCGCGACCGGTGATGTACGAGCCGGCCGGACTCGCCGACCACGTGGACCTCGTGACCCCGATGTACGCCCGTGACTATATGCTCGAGGCATACGCTCGCGAGCACGACGACCGGCCCTACATCATGTGTGAATACGCGCACGCGATGGGGAACAGCGTCGGGAATCTCGCCGACTACTGGGACATCATCTACGAGCACGACGTCCTGCAGGGCGCCTTCATCTGGGACTGGGTGGACCAGGGGCTGTGGCGCACGAATGACGACGGGACGCGCTACATCGTGTACGGCGGAGACTTCGGCCCTCCCGGAACGGCGAGCGACCGCAATTTCCTGCTCAACGGGCTCGTGACCGCGGACCGCAAACCGCAGCCGCACCTCCTCGAGGTGAAGAAGGTCTACCAGCCCGTGGCCATACGCGCGGTCGACCTGGCGGTCGGCGAGATCGAGGTGGAGAACCGATACGCGTTCACGTCGCTCTCGTCGCTGACCGGAAGCTGGGAGATCGCGGCCGACGGGCAAATCGTGGCGACCGGCGAGATCCCCTCGCTGCACGTGGCGCCTGCCGACACGCGGCGAGTCCGGCTGGACCTGCCGGACCTCCAGCCGAGCCCCGGCGTCGAATACCTGCTGACCACTCGGTTCCGCACGCGAGAGGCTGGACCTCTCGTCCCGGCCGGACATGAGGTGGCCTGGGAGCAATTTTCGATACTCGGTTCACCGTGGCCGCAGGTGGCCGACGCATCCGGCCGGCAGGCCGCGCAGTGGACGGAGGCCGATGACCTGATCACGATATCCGGTCCAGACTTCTCCCTCGTCTTCGATCGGGTGCAAGGCGAGATCGCCTCCTACGAGTACGCGGAGCGACAACTCCTGCGCACCGGTCCGAGGCCGGAGTTCTGGCGCGCACCCACGGACAACGACTTCGGCTCGGACGCACAGATCAGAGGCCGCGCGTGGAAGGGAGCGGGAGAGAACCGGACCGTGGATTCCGTGCGGGTGGTGGCAGCCGATGTCGAAGGACCGGCAGCCGTTCTCATCGAGGCGTTTTCGACGCTTCCAACGGCCGGTGACTCGCGCCTGCTGACGCGGTACACGGTCTTCGGAACGGGGGATGTCCTGGTTGAGAACCGTTTCGATCCCGGATCGGAGGACCTTCCCGAGATTCCGCGATTCGGCATGACCCTTACCCTTCCGGAGACGATGGACCGGGTCGAATGGTTCGGACGGGGGCCGCACGAGAGCTATTGGGATCGGCGCTCCGGCGCGGCCGTGGGCCGCTGGTCGACAGCGGTGGACTCGCTGTACTACCCGTACGCCCGCCCCCAGGAAAACGGAAACCGGAGTGACACGCGGTGGGCCGCGTTCACCGACGGCTCGGGTTTCGGCCTGATGGCCGTGGGGCTTCCGACTCTCGACTTCAGCGCACATTTCTTCACCCTCGACGACTTGGACGAGGGTGAGGAAAAGAGCAACCGGCACACGATCGACCTTGCCCGTCGGGACTTCGTCACCTTGCAACTCGACCTGCGCCAGACCGGTGTGGGGGGAGACAACAGTTGGGGAGCGGTCACGCACCGGGAATACACGCTGTGGCCCCAGGTGCTCGAGCACGCCTTTCTACTGCGTCCGGTTGCGGGTGCGCCGACTTCGCCTGGCGACTTCGCCCGATCCGGGTTTTGGACGGCAGAGATGGCGGCCGCGGTCGGAGGTCGCTCGCTCGACCTCGACACGTTCGACGAGCGAAACCGGGTGGGACACCTCGCCGTAGAGGCGGACGTCGAGACTGATCCGCCGGCCGGCTCACCCTATTCGAGGGGAGGAGACGCGGCCCTGGTGGACGGAATCCGCGGATCGATCGACCGGCGAGGCGGCGACTGGCAGGGATACGAGCAGCGGGACTTCGCGGCCACCATCGACCTGGGCGCCCGGACCCCGATGCGAGGGGTGAAGGTGGGCTTTCTGCAGAGCGCCGCGTCCCGTGTGTTCCTTCCCACCGAGGTGGAGATCTCGGTGTCGGAGGACGGAGAGACGTTCGAGTCGATCGGGACCTGGACGCACGAGGTCCCATGGAACGACTACACGGCCCAGCGTCACTACTTCGAGGCGGTGGTCTCGAAAGAGGATGGCGGATCGACGATGGCGCGGTTCGTTCGGGTACGCGCCGTGAACCGGGGCCTCGCGCCGCCCGCGCACGGCGGGGCGGGCCAGGCCGCCTGGATATACGTGGACGAGATCATCGTCCGCTGAGGTCCGTCACCGCGGACCGCCGGCAGTCGCTGCGCCATACCGGACCCGTAGCCCCCTCCGGGCATGTTGCCACTCCGACCGGCGGCTGCTATCACTACAGCCATGATTCGGCGCGCACTGCCGCTGGTCATCCTCGCGTCCGCGGTGACCGTGACATCTGCGACGGCGGCCGAATCGCGGACCGAGCTCGAGCCCAACGACGCCAACGCCGAGGCCATGGCCGTGCAGGCGGGCGAGACCGTTC
>CAYWLF010000205.1:0-5116 GCA_964458875.1 uncultured Gemmatimonadota bacterium | reverse complement strand
CCATCGGCCACACCTCTTCTTCGGTGCGGGTCATGCACTTCTCGCAGTACACGTGTTTGCCGGCCTGGGCGGCGGCAACGGTGATACGCGAGTGCCAGTGGTCGGGCGTGGCGATGATGACGGCGTCCACGTCCGGAGCGTTGCACAGTTCCTCGTAATGGCGGTACCGCTTGGCCGGCTTGAGCTGCCGCGTGTCGCCGCCCGGTCGAATCGGCTGCGTGGAGGCAGCGATTGCCGCCTCGGCCCGAACGTCGAACACGTCGCACACCGCCGTGAGCTCGAGGTTCAGGTTCTCCTGATCGAGCCACTCGTCGAGCCATGTGTCCCGCGGATTCTCGATCTTGGCCTCGCGGCGCGCCTGGATCCAATCGGGATGCGCGAATCCGAGACTGCGTACGAGAGACGCGCCCTCGCCGCCGTAGCCGACGATCCCGATCCGAAGCGTGTCGGGATGCGTGCGGGTCTCGAGTTCCGAGAACACCGCGGCACCCTCGTCCTCGATCCCGAGCTCGGCGAGCAGGCGCTCCCTTTCGTCTCTGGTGAGGCCTTTCCGCCGCAGGGCGGAATAGCCGAGGGCTCCGAAGACCGGGACCGTGGCGAGCGCCTTGATGACGTCGCGGCGACCGACTCCGCCGGAGCCGGCTGCGGGCGCCGGTTCCTGGGGCGGCGGGGGCGGCTCGGCTGCGGGCGGCTCGACCGCGTCCGCCTGACCGGTCGTCTCCTCCACCGGCTCATCTCCGGGGTCCGTCTGTGGTTCTTCTTCTGGCGTCGTGGCGTCGTCGAAGACCTCGTCGTCGCCGTTGCGGATCTCGTCACTCATCGTTCGTCCTCCCTGCCATTCCGAGTGGGCGTCATGCGTCGGATGTCTGGGCCGAGCCGCGGAATATCCGCACCAACCTGTCCAATCCGATGATGTGCCCCGTCGAGAACAACAGGGTCACGAACAACGCACACAGCTCAATGAAGGTCTTGTTGATGATCATGTAGGCGCCTTCCGACGGGATCGAGTAGACGAACCCGGGCCACGGAGGCGTTGCCAGGTAGTACAGAGCCAACATGATGATACCGAAGAAGGCCGCCGTCCTGGTCAGAAAGCCCAGCATCAACCCGAGGCCGACCAAAATCAGTCCCCACACGTTGAGGAAATCGACCACGGCCAGGGTGCCCGGGTTTGAGGCCAGGTCCACGAACCAGCCGGACAGGATTCCCTGCGACTGGTCCAGGTATCCGGCCGACGTCCAGTACGCGTTCACGGCCTTTGAGACGCCCTCGTAGAAGAAGTGCCACCCGATGGCGAAACGAAGGGCCACCAGGGCGGACAGCTGGGCGCCCGAGTAATCCGATCTCATCTCTCACCTTCCTCTGGGGAAGTTACGGTCTGCTCGGTCCATCCGGCCGAGAACGCGGAGCGCCCATCGGCGTCGATCACAATGCACTCGAATCCGGGGAGGGAGTCGATGAAGCGAGCTCCCTCACGCGGGGACATCAACAGCGCGGCCGTGGCCAGGGCGTCAGAAGCGTAAACATTCGGTCCCGTAACCGTGACGCTGAGCACGTCGGTCGGTGAGCGCCCCGAGTGCGAGTTCACGATGTGATGCCATGAACCTCCAGGGTCGTAGCGCGCCTCGTAACCCCCGGAGGTCGCCACGGCGCCCGCCGTCAGCCTGAGTGCGGCGGGCAAGATCCCTCCGTGCCGTGGGTCGCGAACGGCGATCATCCAGCCCTCATCGTCTTCGCGCAGGCCGGATGCCCTGATGTCGCCCCCCGCGTCGATGAGGAACCGTTCGATGCCGTGCGCCTCCAGAACCGCGGCCATCGCGTCTACGATGAAGCCCTTGGCGATTCCGTCGAGCGTGACTCCCATCCCGTCGCGGTCAAGCCTGATCGCACCATCGGAGACGCGCACGCCCTCCGCTCCAACCCGCTCGAGGGCCTCGCGCCAGGCGATCGGGTCGGCCGGCTCGCCGTCGACCAGGGCGTCGGATCCGTGCAGGAGGTCGACGAGAGGCTGGACGGTTACGTCGAACGCTCCGCCCGAAGCGTCGTGGACGGCTGCCGACCGTTCGAGAAGGGCGACCAGCTCCGGTGGAGCGCCGGTCAGGTGTCCCTCCGAGTTGAGAACGCCGACGGCCGAACAGGAGTCGAAGCGGTTCAAAAGTCCTATCAGGCGGTCCATCTCCTCGAAAGCCAGGCCCGCTGCATCTTCCAGGAGGTGGCGCGACCCGTGGATCGCCGCCACCGACACCCGGGTGCTCATGGCCCGCCGGTCCATCACGAGCTTGTGGTCACCGGAGGAAAGCAGGGTGTCTTCGAGATGCGCGGCCGTGGGACGGGCGGGCTCGAAGCCCAGCTCGAGAAGTGCCGCCGTCGTCCCGGGGTCGCCTTCCCTGCGCGGTTGTTTCACAGGCTCAGCGCGTACCACCGGTTGCAGCCGAAATGTCCGGTGTCGCCCATGGGTGCCTCCAGGGGGAGGAAGCCGAATCGACCGTAAAGGTCTCGTGCCCTATCCATCTGCGCCAGTGTCTCGAGGTAGCACTCCTGGTAGCCCAGCCGACGGGCCTCATCCAGGCAGGTCTCGAGCAGCCGCCGACCGAGCCCGTGGCCACGCGCAGTCGGAAGAAGGTACATCTTTCTGAGCTCACACGTGTGCGGCTCCGCCCCGGGCAGGGGACCGATTCCCGCGCCCCCGACGATCTCGCCGTTCAATTCCGCCACGAAATAGGCGGCGTCCGGTCCGTCGTAGGACGACGACATGCGCCGGAGTTCTTCGTCCTGGTCGGAGAAGCCTTCCCCCATCGCCTCGAATTCGGCCAGCACATCCAGAAGGACCCGTTCTACGATCGGGTCGTCCTCGGGGCGGATGGGCCGGACACGGACCTCTCTCACGGCAGCGCGATTTCGTTTTGCGCGGTCCGGACGACGCGCCACAGACAGGCCAGGAGAACGAGCGGAGTCAGGATGATGCCGGTGCCGACCGCGATGAACCAGCCGGCGATCGGCGAGATCCACAGGAGCACTGCCAGCACCCTCTCTCCTCGCAGCCATCCGCGTCGCCCGATCTCGAGGGCCATCCAGGCCAGCGCCACGGTGAGGACAGCAAGGTCGTAGTCGAACGAGTACGGCGTGGCCAGCGGAGCGGCAAGCAACAACGCACTGCCGCGAATCTCTATCGGAAACCTCTTGTACCACAGCCAGCCGACCACCACGAGCATCAGGGCCGCCACGGCCGCCTGGAGTGCCATCGCGGCTCCGCGGTCCAGACCGGCCAGCGAAGCGGCGACCAGGACAGACTGCATCTTCTCCAGCGGGCCGACCTGCACGAGGATGTCCACTGCGCCGACTACGTTGTTCAGCCATCCCTCCCACGCGGCGCCGCCGAATACGGCCAGCGACACGACCACCAGGCCGGCAAGAGTGACCGTGAGTCCGCCGAGCGCTCTCCAATGCCGACCGACTAGCAGACAGGGAGCCACCAGCAGAATCAACTGCGGCTTAACGGTGGCGATGCCCAGAAGGAAACCGGCGAGCCAGGGTCGGCGGTCAAGCAGTACGAGGCCGCCGCCCAGGAGCGCCGCGAGGAACACCGAGCTCTGACCGTTGATCAGGCACAGGCCGACCGCGGGAAACAGCAGCAGGGCGACCACGGCCAGCGGTCTTCGGAGCACACCCCACAGCACGGCGCCCAGCGCACAGACACCGGCGAGCGTCCACACGACGAGCGACACCTTGTAGGGAAGAAGAGACACCGGAGCGACGAACAGCAGTCCCGTCGGGGGATACAACCAGCCAGGATACGTGGGATTGGGAACGCCGGTCAGCGATCCCTGCACTTCCCTGATGAGCTGGAAGTCATAGACGGAGGCCGCGTTTTCCCCCAAAGCCAGCAGTGACGCCGACCAGAACATCGTGAAGTCCCGCCCGACCGCGACGCCGCCCGCGTTCATAAGCCCGGGGCCGGTCGCCCAACTCGTGACCATCCCTCCGATCAGCAGATAGGCGCTGAGGGACAGGAGTACGGCGGCGACCACCAGATCGGCGGACGTGAACCGGAAGTTACCCGGGATGGTCGGAGAGTCGTTCGGGGCTCGCTGCCTCACCCGTCGTCCTCCGCGGGCTCCGCTCCCTCGCCGGGCGCCGAAACCCCGGCTCCCGCCGGGACGATGATCTTCGGCCCGGAGGCTACGCGTTCCTTTTCAGAGGTGACGAACTCCTCCACTTCCGTCGGCATCAGGAGGCTGTCCGCGATCCCCGCGATCTCTTCCGCTCGCTTCCAGGCAGCCTCGAGGATCTCCAGCTCGCCCTCCATCGCCCGTCTTTCCGATTCCTCGTGCGTGGCCATCTCGATCGCGAGCCTGATGTCCTTGGGCAGCTTGGCGAGCGACCCGGCTGTCGCCTTGGCCAGCTTCTTAGGGCTGCCGCCTGCTTTCTCGCGGCGCAGGCGTTCGGACTCGAGCACCGCTTCCTCCAGGAACGATCCGGGGTCGCCCACGCTCTCGATACGCTGCACGGCCTGGTCGATGGTCTGCTTGTTGCCCCCCGAACGATTCGCCCGGGCCATCAGCTTACCCGCCACTTCCATCGCGTCCTCGCCCTCGTACACCAGGGTCTCGCCTCCGCCGGTGCTGAATCCGCTGCTCCATCCCTGGGCATACTTGACATGGAGCTCCCACTCGCCGGGCACGCCGGTGGGAACGAATCGCGATTTCTCGAGGTGCTTCAGTTGCACCTTGATCTTCTCGTCGGTCTCGGGATGCCGGAGCCGGGAGGCGATGCGCTCGTTCAAGACCCCCTTTATAACCTGCGAATACCCCCACCAGGCGCCGCCCATGGACACCCCGATTACCGCTCCCCCGACCACGACGAGTCCGACTGCCCCCACTCCGGCCGCCGTGTACGCGATCGATCGTTGCCGCCGCCGACCGAACTGGTCTCCGTAGCGCCACGCCGCGAACTCTCCCCGCATGGGCTTGCCCAGCCGGACGAGCTCGAGTCCCTCGGGGAGCTTTGCCATCCCTATGTTGTCGGTCGTGACCCTCAGTCGTGTTTCGCGGAACAGCCGCTCGCACTCCTCGATGACTTCCCAGCGGATCTCGAGGGGCGACAGGTTCCAGCGCTC
>CAYWLF010000204.1:0-5119 GCA_964458875.1 uncultured Gemmatimonadota bacterium | reverse complement strand
CGGGCCGGACGGAGGCTCTATCCGCTCACGTACAGAGCGGTTTTCGTGTTCTCTTGTTTCGAGGCGTCAGCCGCACTCGCTGTAGCCGCAGGCGTGGCACTTCACACACCCCTCGGCGAACTCGAGACCCGACCCGCAGTCGGGGCAGGTTCCGATGAAGGTCAGTGCCGCTTGCTCCTCGAATCGGTGGATCTGTGGCTTGTTGGCCGTCTGCGTGCCACCGTTTGTGGCCTTGGCCGCGCCTGGATCCTGGATCGGGAGCGACGTCTGTATGCCTTCCTTCTCTTCCAGGTACTTCTCGATGACCTGCGCGATCGCGTCGGGGCTCGAGAGTACCTTGTTCGGCCCGAACCCGACCGCCCGGTCCGACGAGATGCCGCGCAGCTGCTTGTGGACAGCCCGCAGCGAGATGCCGCTTCGCAGCGCCAGGCTGATCAGGCGACCGATCGCTTCGGCGTCGGCCATCGCGGGACCGCCCGCTTTGCCGAGCGCCACGAATGCCTCGAACGCGCGACCTTCCTCGTCCTCGTTGATCGTGACGTACATATCCCCGAGTGGTGAGTCGATCTTCCGGGTCACGCCGCGGAGCATGTGCGGACGGGAGCGAACGGCGGGCTGCCTCATCATCCCGCCTTCGAGTGACGCGATCTGGTCTTCACGCCCCTCGAGCTGCTCCTCGAGTTCGGCGATTCGGCCCAACGCCCCGATCAACTCCTGGGCCAGTTCGTGGTCACCGATCTTCTCCAGGGCCTCACCGTTCGCCGCCGCGACGACATCCTTGGCCGTCTTGCCGGTCGACAGCACCTGCGCATCCCGCGAGCCGTCCCGGTATACCGTGACGCCCTTGCAGCGCAGCTGGTAGGCCAGAGCGAAGATTTCGCGAACGTCTTCCTCGGTTGCATCGTTCGGGAAGTTGCACGTTTTCGAGATGGCCGAATCCGTGTTTGCCTGGAAGGCCGCCTGCATCCGGATGTGCTGCTCCGGCGTCACGTCGTGTGCCGTGACGAACACGTCCTGCACTTCCTGGGGCACTTCGTCGAAGTGGATGTGACCCTCATCGGCGATCCGCCGCATCAGGTCCTCGGAAAACCAGCCCCCCTCCTCGGCCATGCGGACGAACTCGGGGTTCACGTCCGGCATCAGTACGCCGGCCTGGTTCCGCATGAAGGCCACGGCGAACAGGGGCTCGATTCCGCTGGCGCACCCGGCGATGATCGAGATCGTCCCGGTGGGCGCCACGGTGGTGAGATTGCAGTTCCGCAGGCGGCGCATCGGACGGACTCGCGCGCCACGATCGTCCCGGGCCGCTTTCTCGTCCGGACCCCAGATCGACTTCTCCCACTGCGGGAACGCTCCACGCTCGTTGGCCAGGCGTTCCGACTCGATCTTCGATTCCTCGTCGATGAATCGCATGAGTTCTTTGCCGAGCTCGATCGAGCGGGGAGAGCCGTAGGGCTCGCCGAGCCGCACGAGCATGTCGGCCCAACCCATCACACCGAGACCGATGCGGCGGATGTTCTTCGACAGGTCGTCAATCGTCGGCAGGGGGTACTGGTTGGCATCGATCACATTATCGAGGAAATGAGTGGACTGGTGGACGGCTGTCCGCAGGCCGTCCCAGTTGATCCGCGAGTCCTCGACGAAGGCTCCGACGTTCACCGACCCCAGGTTGCACACGTCATACGGGAGCAGGGGCTGCTCGCCGCACGGGTTGGTGGCCTCGTACGAGCCCATGTGGGGCACCGGGTTGTAGCGGTTCGCCTCGTCGATGAAGAAGACGCCCGGCTCACCATTCCGCCACGCCCCGTACACGATCTTGTCGAAGATCTCCCGCGCATCGAGCTGACCGACCGGGTCGCCGCTGCGCGGGTTCTTCAGGTTGTACGACTCGCCCCGGGCCAGTGCCACCATGAACTCGTCGGTGATGGCCACGGAGATATTGAAGTTCGTGATCTTGTTCTTGTCTTCCTTGCAATCGATGAACCCGAGGATGTCGGGGTGATCGACCCGCAGGATTCCCATGTTGGCGCCGCGGCGCGTTCCACCCTGTTTCACGGCCTCGGTGGAGGCGTCGTATACCTCCATGAAACTCACCGGGCCGCTCGCCACGCCCATCGAGGACTTCACGACGTCGCCTGCTGGCCGAAGGCGACTGAACCCGAATCCCGTTCCGCCGCCCGACTGGTGTATCAGGGCCATGTCGCGCAGGGTCTCGTAGATCCCGTTCAACGAGTCCGGTACCGGGAGGACGAAGCATGCGCTCAGTTGCCCGAGCGGGCGCCCGGCGTTCATCAGAGTGGGGCTGTTCGGCTCGAACTCACCGTTCGCCATCATCTCGTAGAAGTCGCGGGCCGTTTCCATCACGTGCGCGGGAGAGGCACCGTACTGGGCGTCTACCGATGCCATGACCCGGGCCACCCGCCAGAACATGTCCGTCGGAGTCTCGATCGGCTCGAGATTCTCGTCCTTCTTCAGGTATCGCTTGGCCAGGACCGTGCGGGCGTTGTCGGTCAGTTGGGGTTCTGGCAGGTCCCCTGGTGGGGTTTCGAGATCGACGACCTCGGTCTCGACATCAATGCCAGTACGGATCGCGGTGTCCGGTCGGTGCATCGGGGCGCCTCTTGTTTCCTTTCGGGTTCGGGACTGCTGTTCCG
This sequence comes from uncultured Gemmatimonadota bacterium, assembly GCA_964458875.1. GTDB lineage: Bacteria > Gemmatimonadota > Gemmatimonadetes > Palauibacterales > Palauibacteraceae > Benthicola. The sequence goes on along the minus strand of CAYWLF010000204.1, from coordinate 2,465 downwards.
CTCTTCTATCTGCTACCCCGGCCCGGACGGCCCGGGCCTTCAATTACGGCACCTCGTCCCGCTGGTCGCCTCTGACTAGGGGCGACGATCCCCCCGAGGGTGACGGACACCCTATAGACACCACACCCTCAGATGTTGAGTCGTTTTTCGCGGACCGGGCGGGACAAGCTCGGTCTAGCCCCGAGCGTCGAAGACGCCGTACTCGCACCCCCAATATGTTGGGGTGCTAAAGAATAGAAACCCTATATGTGGTGGTCAAGGGTTGTTTTTGTAACAGCGCCCGGGTTTCGGATGGATGGCGTACTTATGCGGTATCCCGATCGGCTGCGCGGAGACCTCTTCGTCACTCCAGCGGCCACGCCATTCGGCCGCCTTTCACCACTCTTGCGATCTCCCTGAGGTTGGCAGCATCTGCCAGCGGATCGGCTCTCAAAATGGCAAAATCCGCGAACTTCCCCGGCTCGATGGTACCGAGTTCCGTCCCCCGTCCCATGGCCCGCGCGGCATCGCGAGTAGCCGTGACCAGAACTTCCATGGGTGTCATTCCGGCCTCCTGGAATACGGCAGCCTCGTAGTGGATCGAGGGCCCGTGGAGGGTGCCGGGGTTACCGGCGTCCGATCCCATGGCAATGGTGACACCGGCCTCGTGCACTCGCTTCAGGTTGTCGATCCCGATAACCCGATTCGCCGCGACGAACTCCGTATACGGCACGATCATCTCGGCTGGTGGCACCCACTCGGGGGGGAGGTCCGAGTCCAGGAGGCTGCGCGTACCTTCGTCCGCACATCCGGCCGGATAGGGAAGCCCGGCCGTGCCGACCTGGGTGAACACGTTCAAATACCCCTCGGTCACGGTGATCGTCGGGACGTAGATCACCCCGGACTCCCGGGCAAGCTCCAGGAATTCGTCATCCACCTCGACGTCGAACACGCCGTGCGCCAGCACGCCCGCCCCGGCCCGTATCGCGTCCTTGGCCTCCCACAGACCCGTCGCGTGGACAACGAGAGGCAGGTCACGAGCAGCCACCTCGGCTGCGGCCAGCCGCACCAGTTCCTGGACGCTGGCCGTGTCGATCGCCGGCGGAACGATGTACCAGATCTTGATCGCCGTGGCCCCGAGCTCCGCGTTCTGCCGCACACCTTCCCGCACGGCAGCCGAGTCGGCCATGAAGATGAACTGTTCCTGATCCTCAAGGTTGAGCCAGAAGTCGATGGTCGACAGCAGGGCTCCCGTCGAGGCCACGCGCACGAATCGATCGTCGCCCTCACCGCGCTCCTGGAGCTGCACGCTCCATGGATACCCGCCCACGTCGAACACGCTCGTCACACCGCTGCACAGGTACGCATCGGAGAACAGGTCGGGCGATTCGGCCAGGCGAGCGGCGACTTCCGGGTACGGATGGTACTGCCTCAGGTCGAGCGCGTCCGGGCGGCCGTCGAACCACCCGCTCTGGCTGAAGTGGACGTGTGCATCCACCAGGCCGGGGATGATCCACATCCCTTCCAGCGTCTCGTCCACGTCCGCTTCCGGGATCTCGATCTCGCCGGCTGGGCCCACGGCCTCGATCCGGTCACCGCGCACGACGATGACCGCGTTCTCCACGGGGTCCGCGCCGGTGCCATCCACCAGGGTAGCGCCGCGGAATATGCGCACGACTTCTTCGGCTGGCTGCGGAGCATCGGAAGCCGTTCCGCACGCTGCTGCGAAGAACAGGGCGGCGACTGCAAACGGGCTGACCTGGGGCACGATTCGGCTCATCCAGCATCTCCTTCGGTGATTCAACGGGGGCCGATCCAGCGTCCCGCCCGATGTCCCTCTTTCAATTCGCGATAGTCATCCACGGTGACGCGGGCGCGACGACGAAGCTCTTCATCCACGGACCGAACGATCCGGCCCGGCACACCGACGACCAGGCTGTTCGGCGGCACTCGCATGCCTTCCTTGACGACCGCCCCGGCCCCGATCACGCTTCCGGCCCCGATCACGGCGTTCGAGAGGATGATGGCGCCCATGCCTATCAGGCAATCGTCCTCGATGTCGCATCCGTGGATGATGGCTCGGTGTCCGATCCCGACCCGGTCTCCCACGTGGCACGGGCGGTCGATGTCCACGTGCACCATCGTGAGGTCCTGCACGTTGCTGTCTTCACCGATGTGGATCGGCGCTATGTCGCCGCGCAGCACACACTGGAACCAGACACTGGCATCCCGACACAGCGTAACGTCCCCGGTCACGTTCGCGGTCGGCGCTATCCAGGCCGTCGGATGAACGGTCGGTCCGGCGGCGGTGGGATAATCTTCGGTCACCAACCCGCCCCGGCCGCGGGGGAAGCAACGGTCGCACGCTGGGCGCTCGCGAGGAAGTCACGGACTCCCTGGAGGACTCCGCTGGCGTACCGGGCCTGGAACTCGGGGTCCTTCAGGGCCGCCTCGTGGTCGGGCATCATCATGAACGCCCCCTCCGT
>CAYWLF010000203.1:0-5131 GCA_964458875.1 uncultured Gemmatimonadota bacterium | reverse complement strand
TAATGGTACCATAGTACGGCATTCATCACAAGGTGCTGAGAATAGGCCTTTTGCGCAGGATTTCGGGTCCTGCGCCCTGAGCCTGCAGCCTCTCCCTCAGCCCGGTCGATCCTCGACCAGCATTCCATCCCTCAATTCGATCACCCGCCGACCGTACGCGGCGACTTTGTCGTCGTGGGTTACCTGTACGATCGTCGTACCCGCCGCATTCACCACGGACATCAGTTCCATAATCTCTCGGGCCTGCGAGGAGTGCAGGCTCCCGGTCGGCTCGTCGGCGAAGATGATCGCGGGAGAGGCGATGAGTGCCCGGGCGACGGCCACTTGCTGCTGTTGGCCGCCAGACAGCTGGCTCGGGTACAGGTCCTTCTTGGCCACGATCTGAAACCGGTCAAGCATGTCGGCCACCTGGGCCTGTCGCTCACCGCGTGGCACGTTTCGGTACGAGAGCGGGATGTCGAGGTTTTCCGCTACGGTGAGGTCATCCAGCAGGTGAAACTGTTGGAATACGAACCCGATGCTCTCCCGGCCGAGTGCCTGCCGGTGCTTCGGCTTCATGCTGTGAACCGTCTGTCCCTGGAAGAGGAACTCGCCGCCGAACAGCCCATCGAACATTCCCAGGATGTTGAGCAGCGTGCTTTTCCCGGCCCCCGAGGGGCCCATGATCGTGACGAACTCGCCGGACTCGATGTCGAAGGTGATCTGCCGAAGGGCGAAAGTCTGGCCGCCCCGGTACTCGAAGGCTTTCTCGACGTTGCGAAGCTCTATCAGGGACACCGTCGCTCGCTCTCCCCTCCGTTATCCGGGTTGATCATCCTCCATCGGAGGCATCGGTGAATCGATCAGGTCGAGACACCCGTGTCTACCCACCTCGACTGGAAAAACTTGCCGTTGCAGGTCCATGGGTGTCTCTTTCCGTGGCGGCGTCACACGGAACGTCGTCATCGAATCGACGAGAGGCTACACTTATCAGCACAGAAGCAGCAGACTCGCAGGCGTCACCCGACCTGGACGTCACAGCGGACCCCGGAGCACCCTTCGCCGCACTCGGCCTTTCCCCCCTGCTCGTAGAGGCACTCGTGAACGTTGGCTACAACCAGCCGACGGAAATCCAGCGCCTCGCGATACCAGCGGCGCTCGCCGGAGAAGACGTCCTGGGAACGGCACACACCGGAACAGGGAAGACCGCCGCTTTCACGCTACCGATGATCCAGAGGCTTGCGGCAGAGGGGCGGCACGACCACCCGCGAGGCCTCGTCATCACGCCGACCCGTGAGCTGGCCCAGCAAATCGGTGAGGCCGTGCGTCGTTACGGGTCTACGTCATCGCTGGAGGCCGTCGTCGTCCACGGCGGCACACGCATGGGACCTGAGATCGCCGAACTCAAGTTCGGTTGCGACGTCCTGGTCGCTACGCCAGGTCGCCTCCTCGACTACATGAAGAAGGGCATCGTGAAGCTCTCGTACGTCGAGGTGCTGGTGATCGACGAAGCGGACCGGATGCTCGACATGGGGTTTATCGACGATGTGAAAGAAATCGTCGCGAATACGCCCAGGGAACGGCAGACCCTTCTCTTCTCGGCTACGATGCCGAATGGCATCACGGGACTGGCCACCGATCTCATGCGCGATCCAGAGCGCATCAACGTCGGGCTCGAGTCAGCCGCCGAGGGCATCCGACAGGTCGTGTATCCGGTGGATTGGCCGAAGAAACACGAACTCCTTCTTCATATCCTCGGGAAGTGGACTACTGGCCAGGTCCTCGTGTTTACACGAACGCGCGACACGGCCGCGTACCTGACGAGCTATCTCGAGAAGCGGGGACTGCCGGTCGCCGGGATGCACGGGGCGATGCAGCAGAGGGAGCGTGATCGTAACCTGAAAGGATTTCGGGAGAATGAGAAGCGGATCCTCGTGGCGACGAACGTCGCCGCCAGGGGGCTGGATATCAGGGGCATCGAGCACGTGATCAACTTCGACGCACCAGAGGATCCCCGGGACTATGTGCACCGAGTCGGGAGAACCGCCCGTGGCGACGCCACCGGCGAAGCGTACACGCTCGTGGCCCCCAACGACTGGCAGGCCCTGAGGCAAATCGAGACGCTGACGGGCGAGGCCATTCCGCGGGAATTCGTGGAGGGCTTCGAACCGAGCTCGGCTCCGCCAGATGCGCACATCGCCGCCGCGAGTCCGGACGAAGACGACGAGCCGGCTCCGGAGCGATCCGCTCTCACCCGAGGGCGTCGGGGGCGCCCCCGGCGCCGCTGAGACGACACCACACGGCCCCGCCCCCCGGGCCTCAAAAAGAACCAAGAGCGAGACCATGATCGAGGAACTCTACGCGCCACAGCAGGTCGAACTGAGAAACCGCGCCCGGGAGCTGGCCGAAACGGTCATGCGGCCCGTGGCCGCGAAGTACGACGTCGAGCAGACCTATCCCTGGGAGGTGCAGCACGCGATCCGCGACGCCGGCCTTTCCGGCGTGTGGATTCCCAAGGAATACGGCGGCATGGGCGGTGGCGTCCTCGACCTTTGCATGGTGGTCGAGGAGTTCTCTCGTGCGTGCGGCGGAATGGGTGTCGGCTTTGCCGTCAATGCGCTCGGGTCATTCCCGGTCCTGGTCGGCGGGACCGAAGAGCAGAAGCAGCGCTGGCTGCCCGGAATCGCGGCGGGCGAGAAGCTGGTCGCGTTCGGTCTGTCGGAGAAGGACGCGGGTTCCGATGCGGGCAGCATGAGCACGGTGGCGGAGAAGGATGGGGACGAGTACGTCCTGAACGGCGAGAAGAAGTGGAACACGGGCGGGTCCGTCGCGAGCTACAACACGATCTTCGCGGTGACTGAGCCGGGCCGGGGCGCCCGGGGCGTGTCCGCATTCGTGGTCGAAGAGGACACACCCGGCTACAGCGTCGGCAAACACGAAGACAAGATGGGCATTCGCTGCGTGCCCGTGGTCGAGATCCACCTGGAAGATTGCCGCATACCGGCCGACAGTCTGCTCGGCGGCCAGGAAGGTCGGGGGTTCAAGCACGCGATGATCACGCTGGACCGGGCCAGGCCGGGGGTAGCCGCCCAGGCCGTCGGGCTGGCGCAGGGTGCGCTGGACCTGACGCTCGAGTACACGCACAACCGGAAGCAGTTCGGGCAGTCGATCAGCTCGTTCCAGGGCATCCAGTGGATGCTGGCGGACATGGCCACCCAGATCGAGGGCGCCCGCCAACTCGTGCACGCGGCCGCGCGGACGATCGACATGGGAGTGAAGAACATCACGCGCATGTCCGCGATGTGTAAGCTTCTGGCCACGGACGTTGCTATGAAGGTGACGACCGACTGCGTGCAGTTGTGGGGGGGCTACGGGTACTGCAAGGACTACCCGATCGAGAAGTACATGCGGGACGCCAAGATCACGCAGATCTACGAGGGCACCAACCAGATCCAGCGGCTCGTGATCGCGCGGGCTCTCATGCGGGAAGCGGCGAGCGGGAAGTAGTCGGCAGACAACACTCCCGCCGGTTCAGTTTCCGCCTGGGGCCGTGAGTTCTGCCGCCCGTTCACGAGCGGCGGTCACGCGCGGCTGCAACTCGGGGTCCGCATCCTCCCACATCTCGGCGAAAGCCGCCAGGTGCTCGACCGCGCGCGCGGTGTCGGCTAGAGCCAGGTAGGTCGAACCCAGTCGCTCGTGCGCCAGGGGAAGAAGTCCGGCCCATAGATCCGAATCGCGCCAGTTGACGCGGTAGCTGGTCAGCATTCCTTCGTACGTCTCGACCGCACGCTCCGGCCTTCCGAGCGCCGCGTAGGCGTCGCCTGTCAGGAGTCGAGACAGGACCCGCACGATTCCGTAGTCCCGAACGAGGGCGCGTTCCAGATGCTCCAGGGCCGCTTCGGGATCGCCGTCGGCGAGCGCCAGCAGCGCGCGCGCGTTGCCGTCGATCGGGAACGTAGCCCCCAAGGCGGCGATCGAATCGATTCGCGGGAGGAGCGCGTCGGCCGCATCGTATTGTCCCGCCAGTGAATAGCCCAGGGCGACCATGGCCAGCCGAGCGTGCTCCCACCTCACGGCCCCCGCCTCCGGTGAGGCCAGGGTTCGATCGATGTCCGGCACTACCCGGTCTGCCTGCCCTCCCGCCCAGGCCAGAATCATCTTCGTCGAGAGACTGGCCCCGATCATGAATCCTGCGTCGATGGCCGCGTAGCTCGCCATCGCCGAATCCGCGAGCGCCATGGCATGACTCGTGTGTCCCCGGCTCGCCGCGATTGTCGCAAGAAACCGCTGGGCGTTGCCGGCCGGGAAACCCGGAAACCGCTCTATGAGGATTCGTGACGGAGCCTCCACCGCTTCGAAGTCGCCCGCGTAGTAGGCGTTCAGGCCCTCGCCCCCGTACTGGTAGAATGACCCCGGATACTTCTCGCTGACCAGGACCAACCCCGAATCGGCCAGCGAGTGCAATCCAAGGGTGCGGGCAGCGCTCATCAGGTTCCAATACGGAATCGCCGTTTCCGGATTGATCTCCACGCTGCGCCTGTACATGGCGAGGGCATCCTCGTAGCGGCCCAGGTCCTCGTACAGGTCTCCCAGGTTGTTGATCGCCGGAGCGTTGTCCGGCTCCAGCGATACCAGCAGCTCGTAGTAATAGGCGGCCGAGTCGGGGCTCACGGCCTGACGGTGGTAGCTGGCTCGAGTCCGGTACCGCTCGCGGTCGGGAAGCCGGCCGCTGAGCGAGTACGCTCGTTCCATGGCCGCCTGGGCCTGGACCATCTGGCCGTGGTTCCCATGGACGGTCGCCAGCGACATGTACGCAGTCGCAAAGCCGGTATCCACCTGGATCGCCTGCTCGAGCAGCGGAATGCCTGTCAGCGGCTCGGCGCCCCTCGTCTTCTCCAGCGCCCGGGCGTACAGGCCGAGGGCCTCCAGGGAGGTCGTCGAGACCTCGGGCAGCGGCCGACTCCGCCGCAGACTGCCCAGTGACTCACCCAGGTGCCGGCGCAGGAGGCGGGAGAGCCGTTCGACTGCCGCCAGCACTTCGCTCCCGTCGTCCGCCGTCTCCCGCACGCCGACCACGACTTCGCCCGAGCTCGATTCCACGATCTCCGCCGTGAGCATGTATCCTTCGCCGAGCGGTGCAACGCTGCCCCCG
>CAYWLF010000202.1:0-5131 GCA_964458875.1 uncultured Gemmatimonadota bacterium | reverse complement strand
CGACGCGGAAGACCTTTCTGGCTTCATCCTCAAGAAGGACTCGCCCAGCTGCGGTATGGAGCGTGTGAAGATCTACGATCATAATGACGTTCCCGCCCGGAATGGCACCGGCATATTTGCCGAGACACTGCTCCGACTGGCGCCCGAGCTCCCGGTCGAGGAGGAGGGACGGCTGAACGATCCCCGTTTGCGGGAGAACTTCATCGCTCGCGTCTTCGCATTCCGAAGATGGAAGGACATGCAGGGTCTCGGGGTGACCCGGGCTCGTCTGATGGCATTTCACGCGGCGCACAAGTACCTGTGCATGGCCCGGAATCAGGCGGGCACGAGGCGGATGGGGAGACTGCTGGGTACGGCGACGACGGCTGATTCAGCCCGGGCGTTGGCTCAGGCCTACATGGTCGAGTTCACCGCCGTGCTGAAGCGACCCCCTACGGTCAGAGGGCACACGAACGTACTGCAGCACATGGCCGGCTATGTGTCGGACGATCTGGACGTAGAGGACCGGGCCGAGCTGTCGCGAGCGATTCACGAGTACCGTCGCGGTGTTCTTCCGTTGATCGTGCCGCTGGCGCTCCTTCGCCATCATGCCCGGCGACAGGAGCGCGCCTACCTTCTGGGACAGGCATACCTGTTCCCCCATCCTCACGAGCTGATGCTCTTGAACCACGTGTAGAGAGGGCGAGCGGTGGGGAGCTACGGGGCGTCGGCCCCGCATCCTTCGACGAACCGGCCGATTCGCACACGATTCAGCTCGGCGTCGCGTTCGCCGAGCTCGATGAGGTCCGAGAGGAATTCCGGAACGAAGAGGAGGTACGAAAGCAGATCGGAACCGGAGCTGCGCCGGGTCCCGAGGCCTCGAACCAGGTGTCGGAGCGCCCGTGGGAGCTTCCGCTCGTACAACGCCGCCATGCGTCCGATGTCCCTGGACGGCCGCAACACGAGGAGCTCGACCTCACGCTCGGGCAGGCGCCATCGCTCACTCCGGTCCACTCGCTGCAGAAGCTGATTCACGCGCTCGAGACGCTCCGCATCCGCGTCCAGCTGGTCGAGGAAGATCGAGTTCAGCATCAGCCCGAGAATGCGCGCGGTGCTCGGATACGGCCCTGGGTCCGAATAGTCCACGTCCGAGGTGCTGACGTATCGAGAGGAAACGGCGAGCACGCGATCGGCGCCCAGGTGCACGGCCGGGGCCAGAGGATAGGGCTGCCGCAAGCTCCCGTCGCCGAAGTACTCCCCCTCCACCTGCCACGCCGGAAAAAAAAGTGGAATGGCGGCCGACGCGAGGACATGGTCGACTCCGATTCGGTCAGCCCGCGAGTGCCTACGGAAGCGGCTCCACATCTCTGTATCGGCCGGCCCCTGCACGAACGTGATGCTGTCGCCCGTCCGGTACGAAGTTGCCGACACGGCGAGAGCGTGCAGGCGTCCATCCCTGATGTTCGCCGCGATGTTCTCGGGCTTGACCAACGTCTCCAGAAACTTCCGCAGCGGCTTCGTGTCCACGAGCCCGCGCGCAGGCGGAGCGATGTGTGCGCCGCCGGACGCCACGGTCCCGGCGATCCGCAGCCCGTTGGCGAGAAGGGAAGGGATGTCCGTGCGCATCACCGTCGATGTCGAGAGCGTGGACCAGCGCTGCACGAGGTCCTCCATCGCTTCCGGCAGGTCGGCCCGGTGGCTCGCCATAAAAGCCGCGTTGATCGCGCCGGCCGAGACTCCGGTGATGATGGGGAAACGGAACTCGGGATGTTGCCGCGCGATCTGGCGCAGCACTCCGACCTGGTAGGCCCCTCGCGCGCCGCCGCCGGACAACACGAGGGCGGGAGCGGGGTGCACCATCAATCCGGGGGAAACAGGCTGCGGTGCCAGGCCGTACCCGCGGGCTTTTCGAGGCCGCCGGACCGAAGGTTGCCAAGCCTGCTCAGCGTCAGGTCGAAGACGGGAGTGTGTGGCGAGATCTCACCCTGCCGGGCCAGATCGCCGAACGCGCTCCGCGAAACCATGTGGATGTGGCCCGAGGGATCACGAAACCACACCGGCATCGAGTCGAGGAGGTCCAATCCTATTTCGGTGCCGAGATTCCTGAGGTGTCCGGAAAGCGCATCGATCGAACACCCGGAGGCCCCGGCGTTCGATTCATCGACGCCGATCAGGAGAAACCGCTCGTGCAACCAGTCGAAGCCCGCCTGGAGATCACGGCGATGTGCCGTCCATTCTGCGACGAACGCCCTCATCGAGTTCATGAGATGGTCCGTCTCGGAAGCATCCGTCGCGCGTGAGGCTCCGAAGCACCACAGGCGTGCGTCGTCGGGCAGGTCGTCGAAGGATACGAGGCTCATGCGGCTACGCTCGTCGCGACGGGCCCCGGGCGCAAGTCCCGAGGCCACAACTGGGCCCTACTCGTATCGGAGGGCCTCGATGGGATCCAGGCTGGCCGCGCGACGGGCCGGCCAGGCACCGAAGAAAAGGCCGACGAGTGCCGAGAAGGCTACCGCCATGCCGACGGATTGGGGTGAGACGGAGGTGCTCCAGTTGGCCAGGTTGGCCAGGGTGCGGGAGGCCCCGAAGCCGAGGGCAATGCCTACGAATCCACCCACGAGGCACAGAACGAGGGCCTCGAGAAGGAACTGAGTCAGTACCTGGCGGCGTGTCGCTCCCATCGCCATCCGGATTCCGATCTCACGCGTCCGTTCCGTCACCGAGACGAGCATGATGTTCATGATCCCGATGCCCCCGACCAGCAGGCTGACGGCGGCGATTCCGGCGAGCAGGAAGGTGAAGGTCTGTGTCGCCTCCTGCATGGTGCCCATCAGTTCCGCACGGTCCTGCACGAAGAAATCGTTTTCGGCTCCCACCCGCAGCCTGTGCTCCCGGCGCATGACCTGCTCGATCTGAGCCATGGCAGCGGTCGGCGAGTAACCTTCCGCGATCTTGACGTTGAACGACCCGATCCGATCCGTGCCCATGATGCGAAACTGTGCCGTCTGAACCGGGATGAAGACGCGTTCGTCCTGGTTGAACCAGCCGGAGCCGCCCTTGGTCTCCAGGACACCCACCACCTCGAACGTCACGTTTCGTATGGAGATCGTCTGTCCCAGCATCTCGAGCGGAGTACTCTGAAACGTCTCCGGGACGGCCCCCCCGAGTACGGCCACACGGCGGCGCCCTGCGTCTTCTTCAGCAGTGAAGAAGCGCCCATACTCTGCCGCGTAGTTGTTCAGCTCGGCGAAACTCGCCGTCGTGCCTGTTACCCGCAGGTTGGCGTTGGAGCGGTTGAACTCGATTTGGGCGTTCGACACCATCTCCGGGGCCGCCATCGTGATGGCCTCCGTACCGCTTTCGACCGCGTGGGCGTCCGACAGGTACATACGGGCGCTCGCCGAGCGGACGCCGCGGTGCCAGCCCTGGCCCGGGCGAACGGTGAGCACGTCGGTCCCGAGCGCCTGCAGCTGGCTCTCGACGGACTGCTGAGCCCCGGTACCCAGGGCCACCATCGTGATGACGGCTCCCACACCGATGACGATGCCCAACATGGTGAGGAGGCTTCGCATCTTGTTGGCCCCGATCGCCTGCAGGGCTACCCGTATGATCTCGAAGACAAGCATCGGCGGCTCCTAGCGACCCATGCCGGGCATGGACGTACGGCGACGCATGAACTCCAGCATCTCGCTCTGCTGGACGAGTCCCTGCGGTACCTGGAACACCATGTCCCCTTCTTCGAGTCCCGCTATGACCTCCGTGTAGTCCCAATCGGATAGCCCGATGGTGATCGGACTGAGAGTGAGCTGACCTTCCGGGGTCTCGACGAACACGAACGCCGGCTTCGGACTCGCGGGATCCGCTCGCTCCGCACTCTCCCGGGCCTCGCGCTGTTCCTGGAACAACGCGAACAGGCGCTGACGCTCTCCGGCGCTCAGGCCCATCATGAACTCGCGGCGCTCGTCCTGCGACATCGCCTGGATACGCTCCATGCTCGGAAGCCCCGAATCGTCGGCTTGTTCCGCCTCCGAGACAGCTTCCGTGGCTTCGTCACCCGACTCGGCGCCATCCTCCATCGGGATCTCCACTCGCTGGCTGAGCAACTCCGGATCCAGCCCAAGGGCGTCCACCAGCGCGCGGGCTTCGTCCACCGTTTTGATGCCGCCGTTGGCTATGGCAAGCACTCCGTCGCGAGCGCCGATCACCATCTCGACGTCGGCGTTCATCCCGGGCTTGAGAAGGCCCTCCCGGTTCTGGATTCGGGTGAGCACCGCGAACAGCGTCACGTTCTGCTCCACGACGGCCTGGGGCTCGACTTGGAGTACGTTCCCCGTGAACTCCCGGTCCGGATACGCTTCGACCTTGATCGTCGCCTCGAGTCCGGGCTTGATCACGCCGATGTCAGTCTCGTCCACCAGTGTGCGGACCTGCACCTCGTTGAGGTCCGCCATGCGGAGCAGGATGGTTCCGCCGGTCATCTCCTTGGCGGACGTGATGATCTGACCCTCTTCAACGGTCTTCTCCACCACGGTGCCCGAAATGGGCGCACCCACGGAGACGTCGTTCAGGCGATCTTCGGCCAGTTCGAGGCTATTCTGTCCCTTGACGAGTGCCGCCTTGGCGTTCGCGTCTTCGAGCAGGGCGGTCTCGTACTCCTCCTCGGTCACAACCTGCGACTCCCTGAGGTCTGCCGTGCGCTCGAGCTTGCGCTGCGCAACCGTATACCGGGCCTCGGCGACATCGAGATCGGCCTTGGCCTGGTTGTAGGTGTTGCGGACGTCCCGCGGATCGATGCGCACCAGCAGTGCACCCCGCTCCACGTTATCGCCCAGCTCGACCCCCACCTCGCGCACCTCTCCGGATGCCTGGGACTTCACATCGATCACCCTGATGGGTTCGATCGTCCCGGTCGCGGCCACGGCGGACGTGATATCCTTCACTTCTGCGGTGACCGTTGTCAGGCCCATCGCCGGCTCATCGGCCGCACTCGTCCCGCACGCGGCCACGGCCGCGCCAGCCGCGAGTATCGCCGCTCCGATGAAACTCGCGCGCATCAGGTTCTTCTTCATGACTGTCATCCATCTCCGTCCGTCGTTCATCTCAGGTTGGTGCCGAGCAGGGCTTCGAGTCGTGCGAGGCCGAGCTGGTATTC
>CAYWLF010000201.1:0-5142 GCA_964458875.1 uncultured Gemmatimonadota bacterium | reverse complement strand
GAGGTTCTCGCCCCGATCGTCGAGGAGGGTCGAGACCCGGAAGCGCTGTTGCAGGCGCTGGACAACCAATGGGGCATCGGGGAGATGTAGCGGAGGCGCATATGCCAGCCAGGAAACGCGGCTCGCGACGGCTGACGTGGCCGTTCCCGCTCTTCGCGGTCGGCGCGTCCTTAGCCTGCAGTCCGCCCGCCGCCGGCGTCGTGCCCGTCTCCGTCTCGCCGGTGTCGACCGTGGCGGACACCGTTCCACGCTACGTTCGCTCCGCCCTGTCTCCGTACCGGGATCACCCCAGTGTGTCCGACGTGAGGCGGCTCCTCCTGAAGTGGGAGTCGGACGGAGGTCGTGCGACGGCCACGGACTCGGTAGCGGTGGCCATGCTTTGGCGCCGGGCCGGCCAGTATCGAGCCGCGCTTGAAGCCCTTCCCACCGAACTGGGTTCAGACGGGACCTCCCGCCCGCGAGTGATTCTCGAACGAGCCCGGATACTCCTCCAGGCGCCGTCGTCGGGGCCGGGTGTCCCGGGCACACGCGAGGAGCGACTCGTCGATGGCGGGGCCGCGTTCTGGCTCGCCTGCGAGGGTATGGACGAGCCGACCCGACGAGCCCTCTGGCAGGACCTGCGCGGGCTGTCGACGCCGGATGAGCAGGCCGAGTGGGCGCTACTGGATCCCGGTTCGGACGCATGTGACTGGGTGACACGGTTCGTGGACGAGCGCGCTCTTCGGATGGCCACGAGCGCCGAAGAGCGGCTGCAGATCCACTACTCGCGGCTGTACGAGGCCCGGGGCCTGTACTACCTGCGCACGCCGCGTCTGACCGATGACCTGGCGGATCGGTTGGGACGTGCGGACAGCCTGGAGATCGACGACCGGGGTCTCATCTACCTTCGCATGGGGCGGTCCCTGGCCACGGTCGAGCCGTTCATGGACCTGAACGCGACGTGGGCCTACTACCGTCCTGAGGGTCCGCGCGTGTTCCACTTCGCGCCCGTTTCGAAGACGGGTCTGCGGGCGCTGGCCGACTATCGGCTCCTCGAGAACCTGGCCCACGCCAGCGGCTTCACGATGCCCAGCGAGTTGATGGAGGTCGGGGGCGGCAGCCTGGCCTACCTGTATCAGTCCCGCCGCGTTCTCGATTTTCTCTACGAGGACTACCATTTCCGGCAGATGGATTCTCGCATGCGGGCCGCTGGCGATCGATTCAACCCTGGCTTCCAGGGATTCCTGGCCTGGGAGCGGGAGATCAACGAGGAAGACGCTCGCTATGCGGTCTCCGGAATCCCCGATGCCCCCGATCTCACGGCGGGAATCGAGTTCGCCTACGAGACGCTGCGTTTTCGCGAGCCGGGCACCGACCGGTCTGAGGTCTGGTTCCTGGCGTCGACGCGAGCGGGCGACCTGACGGCTCACGCGGCCGTCGATCCCGAGACCGATGCGGACGGACTGGTGGGTTACGACGTGGGGGCGAAGCTGGCCTACCTGGCCCCCGACGGTCTACGACGCATCGAGACGGTCAGCCAGCCCTTGCTGGAGGACCCCCTGGCCGCGGACGACGGAATTCCGGTCCGATTCCCGGTCACGCTGGAGCCGGAGACGTACCCCTACTCGATGGTGCTGCGCGATCGTGGAGCGGAGAACGGCGACCTGGGCAACTGGGTGCTCGATACCGTCACGGTATCGGCGCGTCAGAGCGGACTTCCGTCTGTCAGCGATATCGCGGTGGCCGCGGACTCCGGCGGATCGTGGTCGCGGGACGGAGAGGTCTACCTGCCGGTGGATCCGACGCACGTCGTCGCGCGGGACGGGACCGCGCACGTCTATTTCGAAACGTATGGAGTACGGCCTGGAAGCGCGTACGACGTCGAGGTGCGCGTCGTCCCGGAGGCGGCGGCGGATCTGGCCTTCGAACTCGCTCCGGAAAACCTCGCGTTCATCCTCCAGTTCCGCTCGGTGGCCACGGCGGATCGGGCGGGACTCGGGGTCGGGCGGCACTATCTGCGGGTGGAGCTGGGATCCTCCCCGGCCGGGGCGTACCAGCTGGCCGTGCGCGTGACTGACCCCAGCACGGGAATCGAAAGTCTGCCGGCCATCACCCCCCTCTATCGGCCCTTCGAGAGGGATTCCCACTGGACGGACGCACCGCGCCGCCGATCGACGATCGTGAATCCGTGACCGGCTGAGGCTAAAGCCCGTCGTGCTCTTCCGCGGCTCCGTGCTCGTGTGTGGTCTCGGAAGTCGGGGTAGACGGGGCCGACCGAAGCGCGCGAATACAAAGGGCGGCCTCGAACCTGTCAACCTGGAAAAAAGACGCCCGCAGTCAGGCGGGCGTCTCTCCGGATTCAATCGCCCTTCCCGGCAGAACCCGGGAGGGGACTGTCGCGTTCCCCTCAGGGCATCGGAACGTCGAAGCGCACGTAGTTCTTCTCGATGAACTCCGTCCACTGGTCGGGTACCTCGTCGTCCGGGAAAATGGCTTCGACCGGACATTCAGGGACGCACGCCCCGCAGTCGATGCACTCCTCGGGGTGGATGTAATACTGGTCCTCACCCTCGTAGATGCAGTCCACGGGACACACATCCACGCACGAGGCGTCCTTCACCTCGAGACACGGCTGAGCGATGATATAGGTCATGGCTCCTCTGCGGGTTCGCTGGCAGTCGACGGCGGACGGATCCTCTCGGAACTCCGCCCGTACCATTGTCTCCGGCTGTGGCAAAGCAGAATAAGCGACACACCTTCCGGCGGCAACGCCGGCCGAAGAGCCATCAGGAAGTGGACTTGCCCGGCACGAGCGGGTAGTTTCCGCCGGCTCCGGAAAGGGCGTCGAAATGCGGTCGACGAGCCGCCGCGGGTGCCGAAACAGGTACGAAGAGACCATGCGAAGACTGAACGTCATCAAGTTGAACGATAACACGCCTGGAATCGAGGAGTCGTCGCCCGGTGGGTGCGGCTCCACGACCCAGTCCGCCGCGCAGTGGCCCGAGAAGAAGCCTCGCTGGCTGAGGGTGAGGGCCCCTGGAGGCGATCGGTACCGCGATCTCAAGCAGATGATGAGAACGCTGGGGCTGAACTCGGTGTGCGAGGAAGCTCACTGCCCGAACATCGGGGAATGCTGGGACTCCGGGACGGCGACATTTCTGATCATGGGGGACCAGTGCACCCGGAACTGTCCGTACTGCGCGATCGCGCACGGGCGGCCGGACGACCTGGACGAGGATGAGCCCCGGCGCGTGGCGGAGATGATCGAACAGCTTCGGCTGCGGCACGTGGTGATCACGTCCGTGGACCGTGACGATCTGCCGGACGGCGGAGCCCGCATCTTCGCATGGGTCATCGAGGAAATCCGCGGCCGGCTTCCCGACTGCTCGATCGAGGTCCTGACGCCCGATTTCCAAGGCATGCCAGACGCGATCGCCCGAGTCATGGCCGCCCGCCCCGAGATCTTCAATCACAACATGGAGACCACGCGGCGGCTTCATAAGATGGCTCGCCCGGGTGGCCGGTATGAGCGCTCGCTTGACGTCCTCCGTACGGCCCGGGGCCTCGACGATGATGTGCTCATCAAGACGGGCATCATGCTGGGATTGGGGGAGAACGGGGATGACGTCAAGGAGTTCATGGGAGATGCGCGCGCTGCCGGCGTCCAGATACTCACGATCGGACAGTACCTGAGGCCTTCCGAACGCCACCTGCCGATCGACCGGTACGCGTCGCCGGAGGAATTCGCATCCTGGAAGCAGCTTGGGGAAGAAATGGGCTTCCTGCACGTGGAAAGCGGACCGCTGGTGCGGAGCAGTTATCACGCGCGGGAACAAGTCGAGGAACTGAGGGCGCGAGCCGGCATCGCCTGACGGCACATATCGTCGGGCGGCCGAACGTCCATAAGGAGTTGCGAGTTGGCGAAGACGGAAGACGAGATTATGCAGGGCGACCTTCAGGGCATCCCTCGTAAAAAATTGCTCGAGATGTTGCGCTGGATGGTGCTGTCGCGGCGGTTCGAAGAAAAGACGGCCGAGGCTTACCAGACGGGCAAGATCGGCGGTTTCTGTCACCTGTATATCGGACAGGAAGCGGTGGCGGTGGGAGCCATCGCCGCCCTCCGTGACGATGACTACGTGTTCACGGCGTACCGGGATCACGCCCAGGCATTGGTTCGCGGAGTGAGCTCGGACGCGGTGATGGCCGAGTTGTACGGTCGGATCGGCGGAGCGTCGCGCGGCGCCGGCGGCTCGATGCACATCTTCGACCGCGACGTGAACTTCATGGGCGGGCACGGGATCGTGGGCACGCACCTGCCGCTGGCCGCTGGCGTCGGCTACGCGATCAAGTACCGGGGCGGCGACCAGGTCGTGCTGTGCTTCTTCGGCGACTCGGTGGTGAACGGCGGACCGTTCCACGAGGCCTTCAACATGGTGGCCAAGTGGGAGCTGCCGGTGGTGTACGTCGTGGAGAACAACTCCTACGGCATGGGCACGGACATCGACCGGGTGGCTGCCGTGGATGACCTGTTCACGAGGGCCTGCGCCTACCAGGGCAAGAAAGCCGAGCAGGTCGATGGGATGGACGTGCTGGCCATGTACGACGCCACGACCCGGGCCGTGAAGCGGGCGCGGGAGACGTCGCGGCCGACGTTCATCGAGGCGCAGACGTACAGGTATCTCGGCCACTCGATGTCGGATCCAGCGCATGGCACATACCGGACGCGGGAGGAAGTCCAGGCGGAGCGGAAGAACGACGCGATCAACAGCCTCGCCGAACGCATGGAAGAGGCGGGCCTGCTGACGGATGAAGAGTACAACACCATGGATGCCGAGGTGATCGCCGAGGTGGAGCGCGCGGCTCAGTTCGCCGAGGCCAGTCCGCATCCGGGTCCGGAAGAGATCTACGCGCACGTGTACGCCGACGAGTTCCGGGGTGGCCTGGACCGGAGGGACGCATGGCGCTGATCACCTACCGCGAGGCCCTGAACCGGGCCCTGCGCGAGGAGATGAGGCGCGACGACCGTGTCTTCATCATGGGCGAGGAAGTCGGCGAGTACGACGGGGCCTACAAGGTATCGAAGGGCCTGCTCGACGAATTCGGCGAGATGCGCGTGCGTGACACGCCGATCGCAGAGAACGGGTTCGCCGGTCTCGGCGTCGG
>CAYWLF010000200.1:0-5154 GCA_964458875.1 uncultured Gemmatimonadota bacterium | reverse complement strand
GTCGTCTCGGCGTTCCGTACGCAGCGGTCCACGTTGGCCGTGATCCCGGCCACGCACTTGTCCGCAAAGGTGTGGCTGCCCGTCGAGATGATCTCGATCGATTCGAGAAGATTGTGAATCATGACGGGGATCATGACGTTGAGCTCGAAATTCCCTCGCTCGCCGCCTATCGTGATCGCCGCGTCGTTCCCGATCACCTGGGCCGCCACCATGGTCAGCATCTCCGACATGACCGGGTTCACCTTGCCCGGCATGATGGAGGAGCCCGGCTGTAGTTCGGGCAGGTTGAGTTCGCCGATCCCGGTACGCGGGCCACTCGCCAGCCAGCGCAAGTCGTTCGCGATCTTCATGAGGCTGCACGCCACTACCTTGAGCATGCCGCTCATCTCTACCGTCGCATCGCGCGCTGCCTGCGCCTCGAAGTGATTCTCGGCTTCGCGGAATGCCACCCCCGTGATGGCGCTGATCCTTTCCGCCATGCGGCTCCCGAACTCGGGGTGGGTGTTGATACCGGTGCCCACGGCCGTACCGCCGATCGCGAGTTCGCGAAGCGAGTCTCGGGCCCTCTCCACCCGACCGATGCCATGGCTGACCTGGCTGACGTATCCGCCGAATTCCTGTCCGAGGCGCATCGGCGTGGCGTCCTGCAGGTGGGTACGTCCGGCCTTGTATACCCCGTCGAACTCGTCCGCCTTGGCCTGCAACGCCCCCTGGAGGTGCGTGAGGGCCGGAATCAGCTCGCCCTCGACCGCGAACAGGGCGGATACGTGCACGGCTGTCGGAATCACGTCATTGCTGGACTGCCCCATGTTCACGTGATCGTTTGGGTGGACCGGGTCCTTGCTGCCCACCACGCCGCCCAGAATCTGGTTGGCCCGGTTTGAAAGCACTTCGTTGGCGTTCATGTTGGTGGACGTTCCCGAACCCGTCTGGAAGATGTCCAGCACGAAGTGTGCGTCCAGATCGCCGTCCATCAGTTCCTGCGCCGCCTGCTTGATCGCCCCCGCCCGTTCCGCGTCCAGCAGTCCGAGGTCTTCGTTCACCTCGGCCGCAGCTCTCTTGATCACACCCAGCGCGTAGAGGAAGCGACGGTCGAAACGAAGCCGGCTGATCGGAAAATTCAGGCGCGCTCTCTCGGTCTGGGCCCCGTACAGCATGTCCGCGGGTATGCGGACGGGACCCATCGAGTCCTTTTCCTCCCGGTACTGTGACATTATGGCACCCGCCTTTGATCGATTCTCAGAACTCGAGGCGCTCTCCAGGTCCGACTCCGTTCGCCTCGAACCAGCCCTGGTCCATCTCCAGGGCGTACATCATGGGCCCCTGCGAAAAGTAGTTCTGGTCTGACTGGGGCTCCATCTGCTCGATATTGATGATCACGCCGTTCGCATCGATGAACGCGATATCGAGTGGGATCCTCGTGTTCCGCATCCAGAACGAACGCACCTCCGTCGTACCGTATACGAAGAGCATGCCATGATTCGTCGCCAGTGAATCGCGATTCATCAGGCCCTGCGCGCGGAGATCCTGGCTGTCGGCGATTTCGGCAGTCACCTCGATGCCACCGATGCGGATCTGCGTGGTCCGAACCACCTGTCCACCCGCTGCCGGCACCGGCTGACCGGTCTGCTGATCCGTCGCCGCGCTCCCGGCTCTGGTTCCGCCCGCCTCACCGCACCCGATGAGTACGGAAACGGCGAACAGCGCCGGGACCAGCGCAGTCCGGAGGCCGATTCCAGGCATCGCGGCTATAGCGGAGAATAGAGCTTCGATCATGATTCACGTCCGGGTGAGGTTCGTGTGGAAGCGTCTGTCCATGCCAAGATGCGTCGGCCCGTCCGAGACGCAAGCGGATTGAGAACCGGTCTCGAAACCGATACTTTCTCAATGTGTTGAGACAAGCGTGTGAGCGACCCTTGCGGGCTCGTCACACGGCCTTCGAAAACATCAGATGCCGCGGGCGAGCCGTCCATGTCCAACCTTTCGACCACCGTTTCCACCAGACCGCCACTCGGGTGCGCGGCCGTGATGATGCAGGTTCTTCGTGGCGAGCTACGTGAGCGTGAACTCCCGTTCACACACCAGCGGGAGGCCATCGCGCAGGTCCTGTTCGAGTCCACCCGCCACCTGTCGGCGGATGATGTAGCGGCGGCCCTGCGTCAGCGGGGCGAACATGCCGGCAAGGCCACGGTCTATCGTACACTGGCCCTGCTCGTGGAACTTGGACTGGCGGCCGAGCACGACTTCGATGAGGGATTCAAGAGGTACGAGACCCAGGTAGGAGCCGCTCAGCACGATCACCTGATCTGCACCGAGTGCGGCCGGGTCTCGATGTTCCACCACCCCGAACTGGAACGTATTCTCGCCGAGGTCGCCGCCGAGAAGCATTTCGAGGTCATCACCCGGCAAGTCAAGGTATTCGGGACATGCAGCGAGTCCGCCGCCTGTCGTGACGCGCAGCGGACCTATCGAGAAGCCGGACCCACATCCTGACAGAGAGCGAAATGGACGCGCGCGAGAGGCTTCTTCGCCTGTTTGTCGAGCGGTCTTTCCGGGAAGGCGACTTCGTCCTCGCCTCGGGCCGCCAGAGCCGTTTCTACATCGATTGTCGCACCACGACCATGCACGCTGAGGGCCAGGTGCTCCTCGGCGAGGTGGGAGCCGACACCCTCGAGGCCGCCGGGCTGGAACCGGATGTGATCGGCGGCCTCACTATGGGAGCCGATCCGATCTCTTACGCCATCGCCGGGGAGACCTGGCGGCGCGGAAAACCCGTGCACGCTTTCTCCGTGCGCAAGAGACCCAAGAGACATGGAACGGGCCAGCGGATCGAGGGGTGTTTTGAGCAGGGCGCCCGGGTGATCGTCGTCGAAGACGTCATCACGACCGGAGGGTCGGCCCTCCAGGCCTGCGAGGCCGTGCGACAGGAGGGCGGCACGGTACTCGCAGTACTCGCCGCCGTCGATCGCCTGGAAGGCGGTCGCGAGTCGATCGAGGCCGAGGGTCTCACCGTACACACCTTGTTCGGGGTAGACGAGTTCCAGGCATTCCTGGCTGACTCGTCCGCGCCCGTGGGATAGGCCACTGATGCTCAAACAGACGCTCCTGTTCCTGAGCGAGCGGAACAACCTGAAGAAGGTCCTGTTCAAGCTTCCGTTTGCGGGTCGAATGGCGGGTCGTTTCGTCGCAGGCGACACGTCCGAGGAGGCGCTCGACGTGGCCCGATTCCTGAACGACAACGGCTTTCGGGTCACGCTCGACCTGCTGGGTGAGAGCGTCTCCGATCGCGCCGAGGCTGAGCGCGCGGTGGCAGAGTACGCCGAGAGCCTGGCGGAAATCGACGCGCACGAGGCGGAGACCACGATCTCGCTCAAGCTCACTCAGCTCGGGCTCGACATCGATACGGACTTCTGCTACGAGAACCTCCTGGGCATCGTTCGAAAGGCCGACGAGCTAGGCAATTTCGTTCGCATCGACATGGAGGACTCCGAGCACACTCAGACGACGCTTGACGTCTTCTACCGGGTGTTCGAGCAGTATCGCAACGTCGGGATCGTCATCCAGTCCTACCTGCACCGGAGTGAAGCCGATATCGCTCGCCTGGTCGAGCTCGGCGCTTCGGTACGGCTGTGTAAGGGGGCCTACGCGGAGCCTCCGTCCGTCGCGTTCCAGGAGAAGAGCGAGGTAGACGCGAGCTACGTCCACCTGATGAAGATGCTGCTCGACGGGGGTGCTCCCACCGCGATCGCCTCACACGACGAGAGGATGATCGATGCTACACTGGAACACGTCTCCCGGAACGGGATACCGGATGACGCGTTCGAGATTCAGATGCTGTACGGAGTGAGGCGGGACTACCAGAGGCAGCTGGTGGACAATGGCCTGAAGATGAGAATCTACCTGCCCTACGGATCCCAGTGGTACTCGTACTTCATGCGCCGCATGGCGGAGCGGCCCGCGAACCTTCTGTTCGTGATGCGCGCCGCGCTCGGCGACTGACGGCAAGGAGAGATACGAAGTGGTGACGTTTACAGATGGTGCGAAGGCGCACGTGGTGGCGTTCCTCGCGGAGGAATCAGAGCCCCTCGCGGTGCGGATAGAAGTTCTCGATTCGAGCCCGCTGGCCCCGCAGTACGACCTGGCGCTGATCGAGGAGTCCGAGAAGGAATCCGACGACCAGGTTTACGAGCTAGGTGGCTTCGAGGTCGTCGTTCCCAGGGCCAGTGTGGACCTCCTGCAGGGGGCCAGCGTGGACTGGGTGGAATCGATGCAGGGCGCCGGCTTCAAGATCGAGAACCCCAACATCGTTCCGATCGGAGAGGGCGCGGCTGCGGGTCCCCTGGCCGACCGGGTGAAGCACGTCATCGACATGCAGGTGAACCCGGCGATCGCGAGCCACGGAGGTAGCGTGACCCTCATAGAGGTGCGCGACGACGTCGTCTACCTCGAGATGATGGGCGGATGCCAGGGGTGCGGCATGGCCGCAGTCACGCTCGCGCAGGGGATTCGGCGGATCATCATGGAGAGCGTGCCCGACGTGCGGGACATCGTGGACGTCACGAATCACGATGCCGGGGCCAATCCTTATTATTGATCGGGTACGCTCTTGAAGCGGCGTGAGTTTGTTACGACAGCCACCGCCGGAGCCCTTGGTCTCGGCGTCCTTGGATCCGGGACCCCTTCCTCATCGCTCCTGGGCCAACTCGCGCCGCCAGAAGCCGACTTCAGCGGCTGGCTGTGGATCGGGCGACGCCCTGAGAAATCCCCGGCGGAGTGGAAGGCTCTGTTCTCACGTCTCCGCGCCGCCGGTTTCCGCGGAATCCTCGTGGGAAGGGCTTTCGACCCGGCCATGGCCGACGCGGCCCATTCCGCGGACCTCGAGTACCACCGGTGGACATGGATTCTGAACCGGGCTGGCGACACCTGGGCCCGGGAGAACCACCCCGAGTGGTTCACCGTGAGCCGCAACGGTGAGTCCACCCTCGATGTCCCTCCTTACGTGGACTACTACCGGTGGGTCTGCCCATCGCGGGAGCCGGTCCGGGAATACCTGAGGGGCCTGATCGACGAAGCCACCTCCCAGCCCGGTCTGGACGGAATCCACCTGGACTACATTCGCTACTGTGACGTGATCCTGCCACGCGGACTGTGGGC
>CAYWLF010000199.1:0-5156 GCA_964458875.1 uncultured Gemmatimonadota bacterium | reverse complement strand
CATCAACCTGGAGTTCCGGGCACGGAGCGCCGAGGCACAGAGCTCCTTCTCGCTGGGCGCGATCGGCATTCGGCAGGGAAGTGAACGGGTGACGCTGAACGGCAGGGACCTGACGCCGGGCGAGGACTACACGATCGACTACGACATCGGACAGCTCACCCTTCTCCGCCCGGGAGACCTGTTCGCCGGGGCCGAGGACCCACAGCTGGCGGTCCGATTCGAGCAGAAACCGCTCTTCCAGGTAGGGACGAAGAGCATTCTCGGTTTCACTGGTGAGTATGAGATGGGCGAACACGGCTCGATCGGAATGGTCGGGATGTTCCAGAAGGAAGGTACGGTTCTCACGCGGCCCGAGATCGGCCTCGAGCCGAGCGGCGTGACGCTCGGTGGTGCGGTGGCGAATTTCGACTTCCCGTCGCGCGCCCTGGACAATCTCGTGAACTCCCTGCCGGGCATCCGGACGGACCGCGAATCGAGGGTACGGTTTTCGGGAGAGCTGGCCGCCTCGAGTCCGACCACGAATCGGACCGGGACGACCTGGGTGGAGGATTTCGAGGTCGGAGAAGGCCTGCGCCTCGGCCTGACCACGCGTGCCTGGCGCTACGGGTCACTGGTGAGTCGTCCCGACGTCAGTGACGGATTCCTGCCCACCGTGCCAGGGCTCGACAACCAGCTGGCCACCGTGTGGCAATCCCAATGGGATGACAACGGGACCTTGCGTGGCTCATTGCTCGTCAACCAGATCGATCCGCAGCTGGCGGTGCTCAACGCTGGGACCCGCGAAACGGTGCTGTGGATCAACACGGAGGATCCTCCGGAGAGTGAGCCAGGCTGGTTTTCGATGACGACGGTGCTGTCGCAGACTGGGATCGACCTGACCACCAGCGAATTCCTGGAGTTCTACGCGTCCACGGTCGGCAACACCGATGAGAGCCTGGCCCTCATCGTAGACGTCGGGACCATCAACGAAGACGCGTACGTCGCGGATTCGCTCGGCAACCTGTCCGGGATCGGGGACCTCGACCAGGAGGTCGATCCGATCGTCGGGGTATGGGGGAACCAGGACGACACGGGTCTGTGGGGCACCGGGTGCCGATCAGAGATCAACGCATCGGCGTGGCCGCTCGGGGATCCAAGGGCGAACTGCACGAACAACAACGGCCTGGAGGACAGCGAAGACCTGAACCGCGACAACTTCCTGAACACGGACGAACGCTACTTCCGCTACATCGTTCCGCTGACCCAACCCTCGAGATACCTGAACCGGCCGACGGGCGGCGAGTTCGAGTTCAACCTGTACCGGTTGCCCCTGCGTCTGCCCGATCTGCAGGAGAACGCGACCGGCAACGAACAGCAGAACGTGAAGCACGTGCGGATCACGCTGACCAGCGCGGTCAACGCCAGGGTGCTGCTCAGTCGCATGCAGTTCACCGGGTCGCCGTGGCTGAAGCGGGCCGGTTCCGGAAGCGTCGAGGGACCGATCGGGGACACGCCCGGGACGGCCGGGCAGGTTTCGGTAGGCCCGATCTCGACCGTGGATCGAAACTACGTGTCACCGCCCGGGATCTTCGACCAGGAGGCGGACAAGACCGACGAGCTGAATCTCTCCAGTGCGGCGATCAACGAGCAGGCGCTGCAGATCGTATTCTCTGACATCCCGGTCGGCGAGAGGATCGAGGTGTTCCGGAAGTTCACGGATCGCGCCAGGGATTTTCTGCCCTACGGGCGTCTGCGCGCGTGGAGCCTGGCGCAGGGAGACGACTGGGGTCCCGGGGGCAGCCTCCGCTTCTTCATTCGCATGGGTTTCGATTCGAACAACTTCTATTTGTTCCGAACCCCTCTGGCGGACTCTCCGGAGACCCCCACCCGCGCAGACTGGCTGCCCGAGGACCTCATCGACTTCGACAAGCTCCTGGCGCTGCGGGCTGAGGCAGAGCGCCAGATCAACGCGAACGGCTCGAACTTGCCAGGCGACACGACGTTCGTCCTCTGGGACGTGGACGTGTATCCCGAGGGAGACAGCACGTTGGCGCTCGTCATCAACGATCGGTCTCGGGCCCCGAATCTCTCCGCGATTCGCGAGATGGCGCTCGGGGTGGAGAACGTGGGGACCATCGCCGCGGGGCCCGGCCAGGTGTGGGTGAATGACCTTCGGCTGGACAACGCCCCGGACCAGAACGGTGTGGCGGCGCTGGCGGACCTCCAGGTTGACCTGGCGGATGTCTTTTCCCTCCAGGCTAACGTGAACACGGTCAATCCGTTCTATCGGCAGCTCGGCCAGACACCTTCCTACATCCGGCAGGTGGACTACGGCGGTCGCGCCACACTGCAGTTCGGCAAGTTCCTGCCTGACTCGTGGGGGCTCAATATGCCCATCGGGCTCGCTTATGCGTCCGACGGGGAGGATCCGTACTTCCTCCCGCAGACAGACGTACTGACGGCCCCTCTCGAGAACCTGCGCACCGGCGGCTTCTCGGAAACGCGGTGGAACGTCGCCCTCTCCAAGCAGACCCGGTCGGAGAGTCCGCTGCTCAGGGCCACGGTGGACGGTCTGCGTCTCGGATACACATCGCGGAGCAGCACGACGACGGCCACTCTCACCGAGGCGAAGGGTACGGGGTGGGGCGCGACCGGTGGCTGGTCGCGACAGATCATCGACAAGTCCTTCCCGCTGATTCCGGGATTCTTGCGCTCCGCGATCGATGCTCTCCCGGGATTCGTGTCGCAGAGCGTCCTGATGCAGAACTTCAAGGGCATGCGCTTCCGGTGGACCCCACGCCAGGTCAGTCTGGGCGCCGATCTCACGAAGTCCGAGGACGCCCGGAAGCGGTTCCAGACCAGCACGTTCCAGTCGACGGACAACGAGGTGATCCCCACGGTGGACCTCCAGCATGTTCTCCGTCCGCGCACGGGGTTCGAGATCCAGCCGTTTCCATCCATCGTCTGGGGATTCGACTTCCAGTCCGCGCGTGACCTCGTCGACCCGCGCCTGCGCGCGTCACGGCCGGCCGGCGTGGGCGAGCTGGAGCGCGCGTCGCGCGACTTCCTCGGAGTGGGTGTGGGCTGGGAGACGAATCGGAACGTGCGGACGGACCTCACCTGGCGGCCACGACTGGCCAGCTGGTTCGATACGGACTTCATCATGAACACCGCCTACCGGACGAACCGGAACGTCTCGTACATCCAGGACCTGGACGGCGACACGACGCTCGTGCGTGACCTGTCCATGCAGCGTGACCTCGGCTTCCAGTTCGACGTTCGCCCGGACCAGTTCCTCTCGGCTTTCGGCCTCGCCGGCGGGGCGGAGACCACCGGCATGGCGCGTAGCCTGCGGGCATTCTGGGACCGGCTCACTCCCGTCCGCATCGACTGGCGGAAGGCGGTGAACTCGACGTATGACCGCCGGGACCTGGCCCCTACAGTTTGGGACCAGCTGGTCCTGACGGGTTTCAACAGCATGCGCGTGATGGGCGCGGATACGGCTTCCGCGGCGGGCGACACGCGCGCGTGGTCGGTCGAGGGGGGGTACCTCTTCCCGCTCGGGCTCGATTTCGATGTCGGGTACAGCTCGTCGGATCGACGGACGATCACTGTACTGAACGAGCGCCGTGTCGTGGATCGCGAGTGGCCCGCGCTCGCGCTCAGGTGGCGCAGCGTGCCCATTCCCGGATTCCTCGACAAGCTGCTGCGCGACGTGAGCGTGTCCGGCGCCTGGCGCACGCGCGAGACCAATACGAGCACGACGACGGGCCAGGACAGGGGAAGCGAGCAGACGGTCCGGTCGGTCGGGCTCGTGTTCATCCTGATGAGCGGGTTCAACATCACCTATGACTTCGACAATACGGCGTCCGAGAGGCTCGATGCGACGGGACTGAGCCAGTCGGACCGGGCGTCCCATTCGGTCCGACTGTCGGGGTTTCTGCCACCTCCGGGGTTCATCTCCTTCGTGAAGAACGACGTGCGCGTTTCGTTAGAGTACTCCACCAACGGAAACTCGGACTGTCGGGCTCTCGGCGGCTCCGGCTTCGGCCAGGTGGACCAGACGTTCCAGGATGATTGCACGACGCACACGGATCAGACCACCCAGAACGCGGCGTTCGCACTGGACACTGACTTCACGGGCTATTCCCTGGGCGTGCAGCTGACCTGGGTAGGACGTTCCAGCGGAGTCGGCCGCCAGCAGGCCTCCAGCCAGTTCAACTTCAACATCTTCGGCCGCTTCTTCTTCCGGGCCAGCGAGGGCCAGACCCAGTTCACCCGCTGAGAGTGTTCACCACCCGTTGAGGCCCGGCTGCATATCGCACCCGGGAGGTGGACGCATGACGTACTTCAACGGGACCGAGTTGCGTGCTCTCGTGCTGGCCACCGGGTTGCTGCTGTTGGGGGCAGCGGCGCGGCTGGGCTTCGGCCCGAGCCCCGATGACTTCTCGTGGACCGTGTCCAGTGTGTCTGCCGGCCGGCCCAACAGGAATCTCTCCGCTACCCGCAGGCAGGTTGTCGATGCGGTGGACCGGGAGGAGTTGGCCGCGCTACCCCTGGGCCCGAACGAGCGGATCGATCCCAACTCGGCCGATGTGACAGAACTGCGACGTCTGCCCGGGGTCGGCCCCGCCAAAGCGCAGGCGATCGTGAAAGAGAGGGCCGCTGGAGGGCCTTTCCGCGGCCCCGCAGACCTGGCCCGCGTCCCCGGCGTCGGCCCCCGGACCGTAGACGCGCTAGCGCCTCACCTGGCCTTCGAATCCCGTCTTTCGGCAGGTCCTCACGGGCCTGGCCTCGCGAGAGACGGTCGGTCGGTATCGCTCGTGGACGTGAATCGGGCACAAATCAAGGAATTGGAGCAAATCACGGGGATCGGACCGGCTCTCGCCGCCCGGATCGTCGCGACACGGCAACGTATAGGGCCGTTCCAGAGCCCGGACGATCTCCTCCGCGTTCCGGGAATCGGTCCGCTGGTGTTGCAGCGAATCCGCGAGCAAGTGCGGTTCTGAGCGGCCTAACCAACGGCCGTGCCCGCCCGACGCCCACCGAGCCTGCCGCCCGCGGTGTGGCGTGGAGCCCACACTGGGCACGCCGCTTGCTCGATTCCGGACGCCGCGGGCCCTTACGCCCCGAACTTGGTGGCGCCCGGATCGGTTCCGACCGAGCCGGAGAGGCCA
>CAYWLF010000198.1:0-5162 GCA_964458875.1 uncultured Gemmatimonadota bacterium | reverse complement strand
ATCGCGATCGCCACGTATACGCCGTGATGTCCGAGTTCGGTGCCCGTCGCCAGCCACCAGGCAAGGGGGATCTGGATCACCCAGAATGCGAAGAAGTTTACCCAGGTCGGAGTCACGGTGTCGCCGGCCCCGTTGAAAGCCTGCAGCACCACCATGCCCCAGGCGTAGAACACGTACCCGTAGCTGATGATTCGTAGCGCCGCCGTCCCGACCGCGAGCGTCTCGGGGTCGTCCGTGAACACGCCGACGATGCTCTCCGCGAACATGACGAAGAGCACGGTGATCACCGCCATGAACGCCATGTTCCACAGCCCGGTGATCCACACGGCGCGCTCTGCCCTGTCTGGTTTCCCGGCTCCGAGATTCTGCCCCACCAGGGTGGCGGCCGCGTTCGCCACGCCCCATGCCGGGAGGATGATGAAGATCACCACGCGGATGGCGATCACGTAGCCAGCCAGCACGATGCTCCCGAATGTGGCCAGTATGCGAATGAGACCGATGTAGCTGGCGGTGGCGATGAACATCTGGCCGATGCCGCCGGCCGAGACCCGGAGCAGGCTACGGATCAGCCCGAAATCGATCGGCAGGTCCTCGCGCCGCACGCGCAGCCGCTTTCCGCGGGACAGACCCCATAGCTGATACAGGACGCCCGTGCTCCGGCCGATCGTGGTGGCGACCGCGGCTCCCATCAGGCCAAGCTCCGGGAACGGCCCGATTCCGAGGATCAGCAGCGGGTCCAGCACGACGTTGATTCCGTTGGCGATCCAGATGGAGCGCATCGCCATCGCGGCGTCACCGGCGCCCCGGTAAATCGCGTTGTTGATGAACAGAAGCATGATGGAGATCATGCTGGCGTACAGGATCCGGGTGTACATGGTTCCCCCGGCCACCGTCGCCTCGTCCGCTCCCATGAGGCGCAGGATGTCCGGTGCCCAGATGGCTCCGATCGTCCCGAATACGAGCGAGAGGACAACCCCGATGTAGATCGCCTGCACGGCGGTCCTGGCCGCTGCCCGTTTGTCCTTCTCCCCGAAACGCCGCGCGACCACGGCCGTCGTGGCCATCGCGAGGCCCACGGCGATCGCGTAGATGATCTCGAGCACGGACTCGGTGAGCCCGACCGCCGCCAGGGCCGCCGCACCCAGCCGAGCCACGAAGAACGCGTCCACCACCGCGAACAGCGATTCACCCGCCATCTCCAGGACCATCGGGATGGCCAGCAGGCCGACGGCCCGGTTGAGGCTGCCCTCGGTGAAGTCCTCTTCCGATCCGTGAATGGCTTCACGAATCGAGGCCCAGGCGCCCTTTCGGGCAGCGGTTCCAGCCTTCGCTTCTGTGTCTTCCATGCGGGTCATCGGTCAGAGTACAAACGGGCCGCCTCGCGCATCAGCGAAGCGGCCCGTCGTCCGTCACACGCGCTGCGCCATCAGGCGTGACGCGCAACTTGGCTCACGGAAGAGCAGCGATCCACGAGCCATTCTCCAGCCAGGTCTGCCTCAGAGCTTCGAGGATACCCGTTCCTTCGAGCGCGACGACGTAGTTCCGCACCAGGTTCTCCAGCTGCGGGTCGTTGGCCGGGACCGCGATACCGATCGGCTCCAGCGTAAGCGGCTGGTTCAGCGTCGCGAAACCCTCATTCGGATACCGCATGACCGTGAGCAGGCAGATCGGCATATCGGCAACGAGGGCACCGGCCTCGTTGGCCCGCAGCATCGCGATGGCCTCGTCATACGAAGCGACCGTCGTGAGCTGCGCCTCGGGGAGGTTTCTGCGAACGAACGTTTCGCTCGTCGAGTTGGCGAGCGTGACGAGCCGGATGTCGGATTCGTTGAGATCCTCCGCCTCATCCGCCGCCGCCAGCGCCGCCGAAGTGGTGAGGATCGACTTGCCGGACATCACGTATGGGCCGACGAACGACACGTTGCGCGACCGATTTGCCGTGATCGTCATGCCAGACATCACCAGGTCGACCTCGCCGCTCTCGAGGGCCGGGATCAGGTCCGCGAACGGCTTCTCCACGATCTGGAGCTCGACCTTCATAGCGGCGGCCAGGGCGTTCGCCAGGTCCACTTCGAGACCCATAGGGGCGCCGTCGCGGGCCTTCATGTTGAACGGCGGCTGGCTTCCGGACATGCCGACCCGGAGGGTGGACGTCTCGACGATCCGATCGAGGACCGGGCTGTCCTGCGCGGCGGCATCGGACGGAGTGACGGAGGCCGCGACCGATGCCACGGCGGCGAACAGGGAGATACGAATCCAACGCTTCAGCATTCTGACTTCTCTCATCTGGGGTCTTGGGATCAGGTGCCTTCCAGCCGCCCCCTGCGGGGGGATGGGCCGCGGCAATAGGTCGGAAGGGCCTGCGGGTGTCAAGCCGGGAGGGCGCGGCTACTCGAATCCCACGCGCGGAAGCATGCGGAACAGCCCGAGCGCGGCGAGCGCCGAGGCGCCAAGGAAGAGCGATCCGAACCCGGCGCGACCGTAGAGCACGTACCCGGTCCCGAACAGGGCCGCGTAGACGACCACGCATCCGAGGAGCCAGCACGTGATGGCGGCGGTGACGCTCCCGGCCGCCGGCTCATCCGAGGTGTTCACGACTCGAGCCCATCCCCGGCCGAACGGACGAATCCTGTCGTAGAACGCCTGGAGCGTGTCTGTATCGGTGGGTGCCGTCGCGAACGTCACACTCAGCCAGACCACGGTCGTCAGGGCGACTCCGATGACCAGTTCCAGGGACGGGTGAAGAGCCGGCAGTCCGACGGCCTCGTGTCCGAACTGGAACCACACGGCCACCGCGAACGAAATCACCATGGCCGAGATCTCGCTCCAGGCGTTGATGCGCCACCAGAACCAGCGAAGGAGGAAGATCATGCCTGTTCCGGCCCCGATCTGAAGCAGGATCTGAAAAGCCTGCAGGGCGTTTTCCAGCCACAGTGACACGAGAAGTGCGAGGGCGATCAGCCCCACGGTCGAGAGCCGGGCGACGGCAACGTAGTGACGCTCGTCCAGGTCGGGACGGAGGAACCGCCTGTAGAAATCGTCCACCACGTAGGACGCGCCCCAGTTGAGGTGCGTGCTGATGGTGGACATGTAGGCGGCCGCCAGGGACGCGACCACCAGGCCCAGGAGCCCGTGCGGCAGGAACACCAGCATCGCCGGGTAGGCCAGGTCGTGCTTGAGGATCGACGGATCGACGTTCGGGAACGCCGCGGCCAGGGAGTCGAGGGTCGGGTACACCGCGATCGACGCGAGCGCGACCAGGATCCACGGCCACGGCCGGAGAGCGTAGTGGGCGATGTTGAACCACAGCGTGGCCTTCATCGACTCGGTCTCGTTCCGTGCCGCGAGCATGCGCTGCGCCACGTAGCCACCGCCGCCCGGTTCGGCTCCCGGATACCAGGTGGCCCACCACTGCACGGCGATCGGGACCACGAACACGGGAACGGCCACTTTCCAATCGGTGAAGTCGGGGAGGAGGGCGAGTTTCCCGGCGATCTCGGGGTGCGAAACCAGGCCCGCGAGGCCTCCCACCTCGGGCTGGGCCAGGGCGTAGTACGCCGCCGCAACCGCGCCCACCATGGCGATCACGAACAGCAGCAGGTCCGTCACGACCACGCCCCACAGGCCCGACGTGGCCGAGTAGATCACGGTGATCGTCCCGGCGATGAGAACGGTCGTGTACTTGTCGATACCGAGCAGGACCCCGCCGATCTTGATCGCGGCCAGTGTGACAGTGGCCATGATCATGACGTTGAAGAACACGCCCAGGTACACGGCCCGGAAGCCTCGAAGGAAGGCCGCCGGTTTGCCGGAGTAGCGGAGCTCGTAGAACCCCATGTCGGTGAACACGCCGGAGCGCCGCCACAGCTTGGCGTAGAAGAACACCGTGCACATCCCCGTGATCAGGAACGCCCACCACAGCCAGTTCTGGCTCACTCCTCCGGTGCGAACGAGGTCGGTGACGAGGTTCGGCGTATCCGTGGAGAAAGTGGTGGCCACCATCGAGGTGCCGAGCATCCACCAGGGGAGTTTGCGGCCGGAGAGAAAGAACTCGGTCGTGCCCTTGCCGGCCCGGCGCGCGAAGTAGAGGCCGACGATCAGGGCGACAGCCCCGTAGGCGCCGACGACGGTCCAGTCCAGGACGTCCAGCCTCAAGCGCGGTCTCCGAGACGCGGATCCGTTACCCGAAGGGCTGCCTGCAGCGACGGCGGGTACTCGCCGTCCTCCACGAGAGAACGGATCCCTGCGCGCACGCGTCCGCGATCCGCCGGAAACGTCATGCCCAGCCAGCGCTCTTCCGTGTGCGTCACCCGCACCTCCAGCTGCCCGCTCACGACCAGAGCGCCGACCGCATCGCTGAGGTAGAACTCGGCCCGTGGGTCGTCGCCGTGCCGATCGAGGAACACTGCGAATCGCTCATCCAGTGGCCCGAAAAGGTCCGGCGTGAGGCCCCACAGGTTCATGGACACGCGCGCGTCGCCCGCCAGGGCCCTGACTTTGCCGCCTGTGGTCTGTCCCGTGATCGTCCCGTCCCCGGCTCTCTCCAGTCCCAGCACTTCTTCGATGCTGACGAGGCGGCCGTCTTGATCCGATTCGAGGACGGCGCGGGAGACGCCACCGTGTTCCGACAGCGTGGCATCGACCCGATAGCCCACCACGCACTGTTCATCGGCGTGGACGGGCGACGTCAGGTGCGTGACCAGCGATCGGTACGCGCCGCGACCGTAGAAGTCGTCCGCATTGGCGACGGCGAAGGGGCCGTCCACGGCTCCCTCCAGGCACAGCACGGCATGCCCGGTGCCCCACGGTTTCACCCGGGTGGGCGGGCGCAGGCCCGAGGCCAGCGGGCCTGTGCCCTGTACCACGGTGCGAAGCGGGATCGCGATCCCGAACCGATCGCGGAAGCGAGTGACCAGGTCAGCCTCGTTCGAAGTGCTCACGACCAGGACCACCTGGCCGAAGCCGGCCGTAAGCGCGTCGTACACGGCGTAATCGAGGAGCGCTTCCCCGTCCGGCCCCACCGGCTCGAGCTGCTTCGAGCCTCCGTACCGGGTCGAAAGCCCCGCGGCGAGAACGACCAGTGTCGGATGGTCCATCAAAGAAATCTATCCACACCCCGGTTCGCAGCACAGCCGGACGGCGCCGCAGGATGTATGTTGGGG
>CAYWLF010000197.1:0-5185 GCA_964458875.1 uncultured Gemmatimonadota bacterium | reverse complement strand
TGATGCCGCCCTGTCCGCCCGAGAACGCTTCTTCCGCGCTGTACATGCCGTGCACGGCGATCGTGTCGAACCGGAGGTTGCGCACCCTGTCGCGGTGCGCCCGCCGTTCAGACATGTACTTCTGAGCCTTCTCGACGTACGCCTGCACGCCGTTCGCCGTCATGACCGTCATGGATCCTCTCTCTCTAGACGCTCGTTCGATGGATCTCGAGCAGGTCCACCAGCACCGAGTAGCCGGTTTCGAGGCGCCCGGCACCCGGACCGACCAGGGTCACGTCGCCAAGCAACTCGGTGGAATATGTGACAGCGTTGGTCGCGCCGCCCACGGACGCCAGGGGGTGAGACAGGGGCACACGCTGGGGCCCGACCGACGCCATGACGCCATCGTCGGTCGGCTCCAGCGTACCGATGAGCTTCCAGCGCTCGCCGGCGCCCTGCGCAGCGGAAATGTCGGCCGACGTGAGATCGGATATCCCCGTCCGGTCCACGTCGTCCATCCCGATCGGTACCCCCATCAGGAGATTGGCGAGAATCACCACTTTCCCCGCCGCGTCGAATCCCTCGACGTCGCCGGTCGGATCGGCTTCAGCGTAGCCGTTGTCCTGGGCTTCCTGCAGCGCATCCTCGTACGTGGAACCCTCTTCCATCCGGGTGAGGATGTAATTGCAGGTACCGTTCAGGATGCCCTGAACGCGCTTGATCCCCGCCGCCCGCAGGAGGTTCATCCCGTTGAGCACAGTCGGGGTACCGCTCATTACCGTGCCCTCGACGCCGATTTCGAGTCCACGCTCCCGGGCCATTTCGGCGAGTTCGGCATAGTGAAGGGCCACCGGACCCTTGTTCGTGGTGACCACGTGCTTGCCGGCTTCGAGCGCGGCCTTGATGTGGCTGGTGGCCGGTTCTCCAGTCTCCAGGTCCGTGTAGCTCAGTTCGACCACGACATCAGCCGAACTCCTCGTGGCCATATCGGCTCCGTCCCAACCCCTGTCGGGCGCATCGACTCCGCCCAGGTTGCCGGACAGGCGAACCGCATCGAGCAGGTCGTCCGGGTCGAACCCCGCCGGGTCGTGGATGCTCCCCTTGAGGTTGTCGCTCACGCCGACGATCCGAAACCGAACTCCGAATTGTTCGAGCAACCGCGGACCGTGGTCGCGGAGGATCTCCGCGAAGCCCTGTCCCACGTTTCCAAATCCGACAATGGCGAGCCTGTATTCCATGATACTCTCGAGCTCCTGTCGTTACCCGGATCGGCCCGGACGCAACGTCCGGGAGGGTATGCTTGTTGCTGAGGTCAGGGTAGGATCACTTCCTGCGACCCGTCGAAATCCGGCGGAGACTTGGCCTGACCCCCGGCATGGTATGAAGATACACGCACTAGTGCTGTTGGCGCTCCTCCTGTCGGCGCCGCGCGCCCTGGCCCAGGAACCGGCCGTAGCGGCCGACCAGGAGACACTGACGAACGGTGAGACCGTCCGGGTATTCCTCGACTGTCGCACGCGCTGTGATTTCGACTTCATCCGGCAGGAAATCCCTTATGTCGCCTGGGTCCGGGACCGGCAAGACGCTCAGGTACATCTGCTGATCACTTCACAGCGGACGGGAGCCGGGGGACGCGAGAACACGTTGGCCTTCATCGGCCTCCGGGACATGGCCTCCGTCAGTGACACACTTCTGCAAATCTCAAGCCCCACGGATACGGACGCCGAGGAGCGCGAGCAGCTCACGCGCACCATAGAGCTCGGTCTCATTCAGTACGTGGCGCGCACCTCGCAGGCGGACCGGATCGAGGTGTCCTGGACCGGGCCGGAGGAGTCGGTCCTGGAAGCCGTAGAGACGGGGGATCCGTGGAACTCGTGGGTCTTCAGGCTGAGGGCTAATGGCTCCGTGGGCGGTGAGGAGCGGACCAAAGACTTCTCGATATCCAGCTCCATCTCGGCCAATCGGACGACCGAGGAAATGAAGACCGAGATCTGGACGTACGGTCGATACGCCGAGAGCTCGTTCGAGCTCAGCGACGGTTCGACCACGAACGCCCTGCGAAGGGACTACGGAGCGTCACTTCTCCAGGTATGGAGCCTGGGGGATCACTGGTCGGCGGGCGGCGAGGTAAACGCGGGTCACTCGCTGTTCGGTAACTACGACCTTCGCGCCTGGGTTGCGCCGGCCCTCGAGTTCAGCGTGTGGCCGTATGTAGAGGCCACCCGCCGCCAGCTGACCTTCCTGTACGCGATCGGAGTACAGCATTCGGACTACATCGAGGTGACGATATTCGGAGAGACCGAGGAAACGAGGCCGGCCCATAGCCTGTTCGCGGGACTGTCGATGAAGGAGCCCTGGGGCAGCGCCACCGTCGGGTTCGAAGCGTTCCAGTACCTGCACGACCCCGAACGGCATCGACTGGAGCTCTTCGGCTGGCTCAGCGTACGGCTTCTGAGAGGTCTCGATTTCAACGTCAACGGCAGGTTCGCGCGGGTGAAGGACCAGATCAATCTGCGGGCCGGCGAGGCGACGGACGAAGAGATCCTGCTGAGGCAACGGGAGCTCGGTACGGATTTCCGATTCGAACTCTCCTTCGGTCTCAGCTACCGGTTCGGTTCAATCTACAACAACGCGGTGAACCCGAGGTTCGAGGCCCTGGACTGATCCTTCTGTCGGCGCCCGGCCTTGGGGCCACTATTGCCCAACGAGAGGGGTCGCAAAGACCCAAACCAGAACGGATATGGAGGCTGAGGTGGGCTCGAATCTGTGGACCGTCAAGTTCTCTCTGGCGCTGACCCTCGTGGCGACCGTGTCACTCATTGCGTGTGGCGAGGCGCCGGCGCCGGACGTGCCGAGGAGTTCCGTGCGCGACAGTGCCGGCATCCTGATCGTCGAGAGCGCGGGCCCGGTGTGGAGCGAGGAATCAGGCTGGCGGCTGGGCGAGGCCCCCCTCCTGGATATCGGACGCCTCGACGGGCCCGACGAGACACAGTTCTTTCGAGTTGTCGCGGGCACCCGGCTTGCCGATGGCAGCTTCGTGCTCGGCAGCCTGGGAAGCCACGATCTGAGACGCTTCACCTCCGGCGGAGAGCACCTCTGGACCGTCGGCCGCGAGGGCGAGGGTCCGGGAGAGTTCGTCGGCCTGATGCGGCTGGTTTCCGGCCCCGGCGATACGCTCCTCACTTACGACTTTCGGCAGCGCCGGTTCTCGCGCTTCGCCGCTGACGGGACCTTTCTCGATGCGCGTCCCCTGGAGGGGCCAAGCGAATCGGGCTTTGCATTCGTCGAATCGTTGCTACCCGACGGGACGGCCGTCTACACCTGGCGGGCGTTCGACCGCGACGGCGGACCACCCGCCGAGGGAGAAGTCAGCCGAGACACGCTCAGCGTGCAGGTACTTCCGGCCTCCGGAGACACCGTACACGAACTGGGTCTCTTTCCGGGGGACGAGAGGGTGGTACTCGAGTCCGGCGAGGTAGAGGGCGGATTCAGCATCATGATCTCCTCGACCGCGTTCGGCAGATCCACTCAAATCGCCGGCGGGGCGTCCGGAGTCTGGGTGGGTGACACGGACCACTTCGAGATCCGTCGTTACTCCATTGACGGACGTCTGGAAGCCATGGTGCGCCGACGGTTCGATCCGATCGTCGTGGACGATGACCTGGTCCAGCGGGCCATGGCGGAGGAATTGGAGGACGCGGACGACGACCAGCGTCGGCAGATTCGCCGTCGCTGGGAGAGCGTGCCTCTGCCGGAGACGCTGCCCGCCTACGAGGCCCTCCAGGTAGACCGCGCCGGCAACCTGTGGGTCCAGCTGTTCGAGGTCCCCGGAGCCCCCGAGCGCACCTGGTCCGTGTTCAGGGCGGACGGCGCCTGGCTCGGTGACGTCGCGTTCCCGGACCGATTTCGACCCCTCGAGATCGGGGACGACTACGTGCTCGGCCGGTTCGGCGACGACCTGGACGTCGAGCACGTCCAGGTCTGGGAGCTGATCAAGCCCGCCGGCTGAACGCCCACCCGTGCCAGAGGGGCCGGCACGTGGCCGGCCCCGACCCGGCTACACCACCGGCTTGAAGCGCGCCTGGAAGAACCGCAGGTACTTCGGTTCGTACGTGAACTCGAGTCCCGTGATCGCCTCGCGGCCATCCCACACTTCCATCACCGATTCGGCCACCACGTCCATGTGGGCCTGCGTGTAGACCCGCCGCGGAATCGTCAGGCGGACCAGTTCGAGGTGCGGCCTCCGGTTTTGCCCCGTTTCCGGGTTACGCCCGGCCGACACGTTGCCGCGTTCCATGGACCGGACCCCGGAATCGACGTAGATGGCCGCCGCCAGCGTCTGGGCCGGAAACAGGTCCTGGTCCAGGTGAGGGAGAAACCGCTTGGCGTCCAGGAACACCCCGTGTGTCCCGATCGGCTTCACGATCGGAATCCC
This sequence comes from uncultured Gemmatimonadota bacterium, assembly GCA_964458875.1. GTDB lineage: Bacteria > Gemmatimonadota > Gemmatimonadetes > Palauibacterales > Palauibacteraceae > Benthicola. The sequence goes on along the minus strand of CAYWLF010000197.1, from coordinate 771 downwards.
CGCGTCTGCGATCTTGTTGCCCAGGTAGTGCACCTGCCCGACACGCGCGTGGATATGATCGTGCTCGATGCTCTCGCGGATGCCGATCGCCAGGGCTTCCATGTCCCGGCCCGCCATTCCGCCGTACGTGTGGAGTCCCTCGTAAATCACGACCATGTTGCGGGCCTTGTCCGCAATCTCGGGGTCGTTTACCGCCAGGAATCCGCCGATGTTCACGAGATGGTCCTTCTTCGAGCTCATCGTGGCGATGTCGGTGAGGTCACAGATCTGCCGCACGATGTCGGCCATCAGCACGTCCGAGTAGCCTTCCTCGCGCTCCTTGATCAGGAGGGCGTTCTCGGCCACCCGCGTCATGTCGTGCACCACCAGGATGCCGTGACTATGAGCGAGTTCGGAGACCTCGCGCAGGTTGCCCAGGGAAATCGGCTGTCCACCGCACATGTTCACCGACGTGGCGATGCAGATGTAAGGGACCCGCTCGGCGCCGTACTCGTCGATCACCGCCTGGAACTTGTCGAGGTCCACGTTCCCTTTGAACGGGTGCATGACCTCAGGGTCGTGCGCTTCGTCGATGATCACATCGAGGAACCGGCCCCCGGCCAGCTCCTGGTGCAGACGCGTCGTGGTGAAGTACATGTTCCCCGGCACCACGTCGCCGTCCTTGATCAGGATCTGGCTGATCATGTGCTCGGCGGCCCGTCCCTGGTGAGTCGGGATCAGGTGACGGTAGCCGTACACGTCCCGGACGGTCTCTTCCAGGTGATAGAAGTT
>CAYWLF010000196.1:0-5192 GCA_964458875.1 uncultured Gemmatimonadota bacterium | reverse complement strand
CCGGCATGGAGCTCGGTAACCACTCGGCGTCTCACCAGGATCTCAACCGAACCCCAGTGGACGAGTGGCTGGCCGACGTGCAACGGTGCGACGAGGCGGTACGCGAGGTGGCGGGCGGCGCGGTTCGCTGGTTCCGCTACCCGATGCTTCATCAGGGTGATGATCGGTCGGTGCGCGACTCGGTAGCGCAGACCCTCGCGGGCTGGGGCTACGCCAACGCCCACGTGACGATCGACAACTCTGAGTGGCTGGTGGCGCGGGCGTATGACCTCGCGATGCAGGCGGGAGACACCGACGAGGCGCAGGCCATCGTCGAGGCCTACCTGGCCCACGTGCGTGAAGCGGCGGCCCATTTCCGAGCCACCGGACGAGAGAAGTTCGGACGCGAGGTGGACCACGTGCTGCTCCTGCATGCCAACGCGATCGCGGCGCGTCACATCGGGGAGGTCGTGGCCGGCCTCGAGGCAGACGGGTTCACCATCGCCTCACTGGAGGAGGTGCTGTCCGACCCCATCTACGCCAGGGTGGACGAATACGTGGGCCCCGTAGGCCTGTCATGGATCTACCGGGCGGCTCCCCTCAGTCCCGACGACCCGTGGGACGACATCGCCGAGGCGGCCCTCGACGAACGGTTCCGCTGGCGCTGAGCGCAGCGGACCCCTCGGTAGGCCTCCCTTACCCACCCGCCACCTCTACCGCCCTGCCCCACGCCGCGTCGAACATCGCACGCGTCAACCGACCGGTGAACGTATTCTGCTGACTCGGGTGGTAAGAACCGATCAGGGTGAGGTCCCGCGCGTGCAGTCCTGGCGCCGACCCGGCACCGATCTCGGCCTCCGCTCCGTGCCCGAACTTCGGCGCGGGAGTGGGGACCCCATGGTCGAGATCACGCAGGGCCCGCAGGATCGCGTCCCAGGCGAATCCTCCCAGGGCCACGATAGTCCGCAACTCGCCAAGGGCCAGGACCTCTCGCTCGAGAAACGGCCGGCAGGCGTCGCGCTCCGCGGATGTGGGTTTGTTCGCAGGGGGCACGCAGCGCACCGCGGCCGTCAGCCAGGCATTCTTCAGCTCCAGGCCGTCGTCGCGCCAGGTGGACTCGGGCCGCGTGGCAAGGCCGGCCCGGTGAAGGGCTCCAAACAACCACTCTCCAGACCGATCGCCCGTGAACATTCGACCCGTGCGGTTGGCGCCGTGCGCGCCGGGCGCCAGGCCGACGATCAGGATGCGGGCCCTCGGATCCCCGAAGGAGGGCACCGGCCGGCCCCAGTACTGGTCGTCCGCGTATGCCGCCCTTTTCGTGCGGGCCACCTCCTCGCGCCACTCGACGAGCCGGGGGCACAGGACGCACGAGACGACCTCCGCGTTGAGACGATCGAGACTCGAGGAATCGGCCGCGGGGTTCACGCGATCGGTAGCTCTACGTCGAGCTGTTCTTTCGGTGCGTCCAGCACCACGGACGTGTTGGTCCCCTCGATGCCCGGCAGACCGAGCATGCTCTTGATCTCCCGGTTCATCTGGGATTCATCGGCGAATCGGCCGATGACCATCACGTCGAATTCACCGGTGATTTCGTACACGTGCGTCAGGTGCGGGTGTTCGATCAATGACTTGATGACGTTGGGCAGCGCCTCGCCCCGGGCCTTGATGCGGGTGATGGCGACCAGGCCCAGGCCGAGGGCCCGGTAGTCGATCAGCGGCCGGTAGCCCCCGATCACGCCGCTGTCTTCGAGGTCCCTCAGGCGGTGCCCCACGGTACTGGCCGCCACGCCGAGCTCTTCGGCCAGCTGGCGGTTGGAGCGGCGCGCGTCGGCTTGCAGCGCCCGGATGAGCCGGATGTCCAGGTCTCGGTATGTCACGGATTCTCTCCCACCGTTCTATTGACTCCGGGATCGCGTCCCGGAACTGTTGGCCCATACACTCGTTGAACACAAGCACGGAGAATCGGGCTACGCCGCGTCGTCGATTATTGGACACGCGTTGTGACTCTTCTTGATTTTCTTCAGGTTTCGCGCTTCACACAAGTGAACGTCGGTCATTCGAACGAAAAACTGGACCAACGATGAAATGGACCGCGCCCGTGCGCGCCTTGATTCTGCTCCCGCTTCTCCTCCCAGGACCGCTTCTGGCGCAGGAGGACCCCGGATCCGACGCCGGAGATGACGGACTGCACGACGTCTGGTTTCCGGGAGAATTCGTCGTCGCGCCTCTCCGGGCCGCCCCGCTCGAGGTACGCCTCGCGGGCGGCCTGGTCTCGACGGAGCGTGACATCGACGACAGCATCGATGGGTCGAACCTGGAGGCCCAGGTCGCCGTGGGCGTACGAATTCCGGTGGTCCGCTTCCAGGAAGAAGCGCCTGGACGGCCGGCGATCGACCTCGGGTTCGAGGTCGGCGTGTTCTCCCGCTTCTTCATGCAGTCGATCGAGAAGGAGCAGATCAACACCGACTACCGGGTGGGAGTGCCGCTGGGGATCGGCTACGGCATGTGGGACTTCCGACTCACCCTGCTGCACGTCAGCTCGCATTTCGGCGACGACTACCTGGACGACAATCCGCAGGAGGTCTTCCAGAGCTCCCGCGAGGGATTTGAGCTTCTCGTCGGCGTGCGCCCCGGATTCGATGGCCGAATCTACATCGGAGGCGATCTCAACCTGGGACGGAGCGATGACTTCACCGGCACGGGACTGCCCGGAGACCCCCAGGTCATCTTCACCACGGTCGAGAAATGGGCCTTCCGCTTCGGGGCCGAGTGGGATCCTACCCAATGGGGCGAGAAGCGGATCGGACCGTTCGCGGCCGCCAATTTCGAGATCACGGAGTTCACGGACCGTTTCGCCTCCTCCGTGGTCGCCGGGGCCGCCTTCAAGATCAGTACGGTGCGCCTGCTGGTCGGCGCGGAATTCCACGACGGCCCTTCGCCGATGGGCCAGTTCCGCACCGTGGACGAACGTTGGTTCGGAGCGAATCTGACCATAGAACTGTGACGAGCTCGTGCGCGGCGCGCACGAGTCGGCGACGAACTCTGTCATACGGAGGGCACATGACCAAGGGACAGACGGACCGGTTGGAGGGAAGGATCGCGGACCTCGAGCGGTCCCGGTACCGGGACCGGCGGATCGGAGTCCTGGGCCTGGTAACGGCGGCCGTGGTGGTCCTGGCCGCGTGGTCCCCGCTCGGATCCGATGACTCCCGGATCGCGGGGCGGGTGATCGAGATCAGCTCGGGAGCGAACCACACGTGCGCCCGGACCGGGGAAGGACAGGTCTACTGCTGGGGATCCAACGAGTTCGGTCAGCTTGGCACGGGAACGACGCGCTTCAACGATCCGACGGGCAGGGGCCGGTGCCTGTCACCCAGCATCCAGCCGGGCACGTACGCACCGGCCGAGAGCAGCCCGATAATCGACTGTTCGTCCCGGCCGGCACGCGTGCTGCTTCCGTAGCTCGAGACCCCACCGGACGCGCGGGGCCATGCGGCCTCAGTCGCGGGCCAGGATTTCCTCGAACAGGGCGATGGCCCGCGGGTCTCCGGTCTGGCCGAGCCAAAACAGGGAAGCCTGCACCAGTTCGGCGTCGTCGCCCTCACGCGCTACCTTCACCAGGGCATCGAACCCGGCTCCGTCCGGTAGCTGGGACAGTCCGAACAGGGCGGCTTCCTTGACCTCGGTATCACTGTCTGAACGCACGATCTCCTCGAGACCCTCCGTCGCCCGGTCTCCCGCGAGCTGGGCGAGCCAGAAGATCGCACCCTCCCGCGTGTCCGTGTCGAGACTCTCGTCTCGAGCCATGTCCAGCAGTTCGGGCCAGATCAGGACGTCCGCGGCCAGGGACGCGGCACCGATCGCCTCATCGCCGTGGTCGCCATCGCTGCGGCGGGCCAGGGCCAGCAGGTAATCGGCCGCCTCGCCGGTCCCCACGGTGCCCAGGTCCGTACGCGGTGCATCCCGAGAATCGCGGGTGCGCCCGACCCACATGTCCAGGTCCACAATCCGCTGGCCCGATTTCTCTACCTCGACCCAGATCGGACCGTCGTGGCAGTTCCAGTCGTCGTGGTCTTCGTCGCCGTCATCGTGCACGCTGATGTGCCGGCCGTCACCGCACACTCCGTCCCGGGCGGCGTAGTTGAAGCGTACGCTGCCGTCGGTGGCGGCCTCGACACGTCGGCCCAGGTCGCCGGCTTCCTGAGCCTCGCTAACCGGTGCCAGGAATAGCCACGAAAAAACGGCGACGCCCCCGAAGAGCGCCGCCGCCAGGCCCACACCACCCCACTTCATCCTCTTGCCTGTCATCATCATCACCTCATCCCCGTGGGCGGCCGCCCCACGGGGGACGACCGCCGCGCCATTTCGCCTTACTGGTCCAGGATCTCGAGCAGTACGTCCTGTGCCCGCGGATCGCCCGACTGGCCGATCCAGAAGATCGCGTGCTCACGAAGCTCCGGGTCATCTTCGCTGCGGGCGATCTCGAGCATCTTGTCGAATGCCGCCTCGCTGTCGACCTGGGTCAGCGTGAACAGAATGTGCTGCTTCATCTCGTTGTTGTCGCCGGCCGCGTCGTACATCTGGCTCAGGACCCGCGCGTCCACGTTTCCGCTCTGTCCAGCCATGAACAACGCCATCTCCCGGACTTCGTCGTCCTCCGACTGGTCCGCGAAGATCGCGAGCAGCCAATCGCCGTCCACGGTATCGGTCATCTGGCCCAGCGCGAACAGGATCTGCTCCCGTACCTCGATATCGTCCACGTCGTTGAACATCTGCTTCAGGAGCTGCGCGTTCTCGGGAGACGGGTGCTGCGCGAGCCCGTGTACCGCCATCCCGCGGACCTCTGGATCGACGTCTGAGCGGGTCGCGTAGTCCCTGAGGATCTGGCCGGCCCGCGGGTCGTCCGTCTGCCCGAGGGCGAACAGAGCCTGGCCCTTCAGGTCCTCGTCCAGGTTCGGGTCGTCGAGGATCGAGATGGTGGCATCGATCGCCCGAGGATCATCGACCTGGGTGAGCCAGAAGGCGGCCTGTGCCTTCACGTCGGGCTCCGGGTCGTTCCGAACCACGTCCAGCATCAGGTCGAGGGTCTGGTCGGAGTCGTGCTGGCCGAGGATGAACACGGCCTGTTCACGGAGCTCCGCCGTTTCGGGTGTCCGGTTCTCCAGCACCTTGGTGAGATACGGAATCGCCTTTTCGGGATCCGCCTGGATCAG
>CAYWLF010000195.1:0-5214 GCA_964458875.1 uncultured Gemmatimonadota bacterium | reverse complement strand
CGCGCCAGCGCATGTACGTCGTATCCGCGGTACCACAGCTGGCCCGCGGCTCCGTCGATGAAGCTCAGGGCCGATTCAGCAGCCACCACCCCCGCGAGCCCCTTCGTGTTCTGGTCGGTCATGTTCTCCCCCGGAAGGACCTGCTCAAGAGTCTCCACGAAAAAGGGGCGCAACCCCGGAACGACCGGCGTCACGCCCCTCGCTCGAGTCTTCTCGAGCGCTCGCTCGTCCTATCTGATAGCCGGATCCGGCTCGGCAACCGTGAACCGGCTCTTCAGGTCTTCCATGCTCAGGCCCTCGAACGAACCGGCGGGAAGTCGAATTCGCCGCTGCGGCTGAGCCGGGTCCGAGAAGCACACGAAGATGACGGACTCGTTGTCGTCCTTGGCTCCGATCTTGTCGGGATCCGGCCAGAAGACGTCCCGCGAAGCGAGCCACGCCTTCCACCGTCTGCCGCTGTCGTCCCGAAAGTGCTTTGTCATGCAAACCTCGAAGTTGGGTCAAAACGAGAACTGCAGAGTCTATTAATATAGCACCCGATAGCACTCATGTCCACCGATCTGACTGGCTATAGAAACAACATTACGTCGCCGGCGTAACTGATTTCTTCTACGGCCGATTACACCATTTGTTCCCATGCGGCCAGAACGACGCCGGAACTGCCATGCTTCCCCGGGCCGCTCTGACGTTCTAGACTCCGTGCGAGCGTGGTACACCACGAACGTTGAACCCCCGGCGCAGAGGATGCCATGTCCGTCTCCAGATCTCCCAGGGTGAGCGCACTGGCGCTCGTCGCTCTAGCCGCCATCTCCCTTTCGATTCCAGGGCGCTCCCTGGCCCAAGAGCTTCAGAGACCGCTCCGGCCGGTGCACACGTACTCGATCGTAGCCCGTGACGCCGAGACGGGAGAACTGGGCGTCGCAGTCCAATCCCACTGGTTCTCGGTGGGGTCGTCCGTCGCATGGGCACGGAGCGGGGTCGGGGCGATCGCCACTCAGTCCTTCATCGACCCGTCGTACGGCTCGAACGGACTGGTCCTGATGGGTACCGGTAGTACGGCCGACCAGGCCCTCGCCGGGCTCGTCGCGGCGGATGGGCATCCCGAGGTCCGCCAGGTCGGCATGGTGGATGCAGACGGCGGTACGGCGGTCCATACCGGGAATCTGGCGATTCAGCATGCCTGCGATTTCGAGGGAGACGCGTTCACGGTGCAGGCCAACCTGATGCACCACGCGACGGTATGCGACGCCATGGTGCGCGCGTACACGACGACGTCCGGGGACCTCGCGGCACGACTGATGGCGGCCCTGGAGGCGGCTGAGGCAGAGGGCGGCGACATACGCGGGCGCCAATCCGCAGCCCTCCTGGTGGTCGCGGCAGAGCCCTCGGGAAGGCCCTGGCAGGATCGCATCTTCGATCTTCGCGTGGACGACCACCGTGAGCCCCTGGTCGAGCTTCGTCGCCTGCTATCGGTCGCTCGCGCCTACCAACACATGAACGAGGGTGACGAATACGTCACGCAGGGCGATATCGACGCCGCCCTGGAGGCATACCGACAGGCCGAGGCTCTGCTTCCGGGTGAGTCCGAGCCCATCTTCTGGCACGCCGTGACCCTGGCCAGCGTCGGGCGGGTGGAAGAGTCTCTGCCCTTGTTCGCGGAGGCCTATCGACTTCGGCCGGAGTGGAGGAAGCTGGTCGCCCGTCTCGCCCCTGCCGAGCTCCTGCCCGATGATCCGGAGATGATGCAGAGAATCGTGTCGGCGGGTCGCTAAACAAACCGGGCGAGTTGGCGGCCCGGCCGGGTCAGGCCGGGTCGTTGGAACTGTCGTCCAGCTCGGGCAATCTGCAGAAGTAGGCCAGTGTGCCGCCGATGCCCGTGATCAAGACTGCCAGCAGTGCGGTTATCAGTATATACATGTTTCCCCCGTGCCTTTTTTCCTCTCCTCAGACCGCCCGAGCGGGCGGCCATGGCGATCGAGTATGAGGCGATCGGGCGGCCCTGTCCAGTGGCGTCCCGATGGTCCCGCGGAGGGAGCCCGGCACGCCGTTGCCCGCCGACCGGCAACTGGATAACCTGCCGCGCGGCTCGGTTGGTCCGTGACCCGCACGGTGGTCCAGGAGACGGTATTCCCAACGATCGTGGAGGCTATTTCGATGCACAGGACTGAGACGTTCGTCCGTGAAGCGCAGCGGTGGAGTGCGCACAACTACGCACCGCTACCGGTCGTCATAGAGAGAGGTGAGGGCTGTTGGGTGTGGGACGTGGACGGCAACCGGTTCCTCGACATGCTGAGCGCCTACTCGGCCCTCAACCAGGGACACAGGCACCCGGCGATCGTTGGCGCCCTTAAGGACCAGGCGGACCGGCTCACCCTCACCTCACGGGCGTTCCACAACGACCAGATGGGCGCGTTCCTCAAGGCGCTCGCGGAAGCGGCGGGGTTCACCCGGGCGCTCCCGATGAACACCGGTGCGGAGGCCGTCGAGACCGCCATCAAGGCAGCTCGCAAGTGGGGCTACGAGGTGAAGGGGGTCGCCGAGGACCGGGCCGAGATCATCGTGTGCGAGAACAACTTCCACGGCCGCACGACCACGATCGTGGGCTTCTCGTCGGAAGCTCAGTACCGCGACGGTTTCGGTCCGTTCGCTCCGGGATTCAAGCTCATCCCGCATGGCGACCTGGACGCTCTCCAGGCAGCGATCACCGAGAACACGGTCGCCTTCCTCGTCGAGCCCATACAGGGAGAGGGTGGGATCGTCGTGCCGCCGGACGGATTCCTGGCCAGCGCCCAGGAGATCTGTCGATCGCACCGGGTCCTTCTCCTGAACGACGAAATCCAGACCGGGCTCGGTCGCACGGGCAAGTTGTTCTGCGGCGACTGGGACGGAACGCGGGGCGACATCCTCATCGTCGGCAAGGCACTGGGCGGTGGCGTCTATCCGGTGTCCGGCATCGTCGCGGACGACGAGGTGATGGACGTCTTTCACCCCGGAGATCACGGATCCACCTTCGGAGGCAATCCGCTGGGGGCCGCGGTAGGCCTGGCTTCCCTCGAGGTAGTTCTGAATGAGAAGCTGGCCGATCGATCCGAAGATCTGGGCAATTGGTTCATGGAGCGCCTGCGTCAAATCGACTCTCCGCACGTGAAGGAAGTCCGCGGCCGGGGGTTGATGATAGGGGTGGAGATTCGGCCGGAGTCCGGGATGGCCAGGCCGTTCTGCGAGGCGCTCAAGGAGCGTGGCGTTCTGTGCAACGACACGCACCACCACACGATACGGATCGCCCCGCCGCTGGTGATCGAGCGAGAGACATTGGAAGGAGTGCTTCCGATCTTCGAGGAAGTCCTGCGCCCCGGGGTCGTCGCCTGAGCGCCCTGCCCGACACTCTGACGCGCGAAGGGCGCCGGGGGAAGTCTCCCCGGCGCCCCCATCGCTGCCCTGTCAAAACCGGTTACGGCTGTACGACCCTCGCCGAGACGATCGTGACCGGCTCGACCGGCACGTCCCGCATGCCGCCGGCGTTCCCGGTCTGAACCGCCGCAATCGCGTCCACCACGTCCATCCCCTCGAGCACGGTGCCGAACACCGAATAGCCCCACTCGTTCGGGCCCTGGGCGCCGAAGTCGAGGAACGTGTTGTCCGCGTGGTTGATGAAGAACTGGGACGACGCGCTGTGCGGATCTCCCGTACGGGCCATCGCGACCGTACCGCGGGAGTTGCTCAGGCCGTTGTCCGATTCATTGCGAATCGACTCCCGGCCGCCGTCACGCATGGCCAGATCCGCCTCGTGAGCGCCCGTCTGAATCATGAAATCCGGGATCACCCGGTGGAAGGCCAGACCGTCGTAGTGGCCGGCCTCCACGTAGGCGAGGAAATTCTCCACGCTGAGCGGCGCCTGGTCCGGATAGAAACCGAGGAGGATGTTCCCCATGCTCGTCTCGACGAGTACACGCGGTCCTGTAACCTGGGGCTGCTGCATGGTCTGATCCTCTCCGGCGCGGGGTTCATTGTTCGCTTCCTGCGACTGCGCGCACGCGGCCGCCGTCACCGACAGAACGGCTGCCAGGGCCGTCGTCTTCAGGTTTGCGGTGTTGATGGTCAAGGGCTTTCCTCTTCTCTGTTGAGTACTCTCTCGAACGCCTTCCGGTCGATCTCCCCCGCCTGCAACTGCCTGAGCGCCTCCAACTGGCGGCGGAGGATTACGATCACGTCGTCCACGATCTCTCGTGCCGCCTCCTTGGAGCGAGGCTGGCCAACATACTGCGAATAGTCGATCGGCTTTCCGAACGCCAGCCAGATGTGCTTGAACAGCCGTGGAAAGCTGCTGCCGACCGGCAGCACATCGTACAGTCCGTCCACCGTTACGGGAACCACCTTCGGCTGGTTGGCCAGCACGACGAACCCGGCTCCGGCCTTTCCTCGCTTGATCTCGCCATCGCGCGAACGTGTACCTTCGGGAAACAGAACCATGGTTCCACCCTTCCCTGCCCGGATCATCCGGTGCACGACCCGAACGTCCCGTCGCCCCCGCTGCACCGGGATGCACTTCCAGTTGTCCGCCCACCAGGCCCAGAACCGATTCTTGAAGAAGTTCTCCTCGGCCGCCGGGTTCCAGGGTATCAGGTAGGGCCTGAGAAACGATGGACCGAAGTAGGCCGCCGTGGCCACGAGAAAGCTGTCGATCATCGTCTGGTGATTCGACAGGAGCAGCGTGTTCCGTTCCCTCGGTACGTTCGCCCGGCCGATCACCGTGGCCCGGTTCAGAACGTAGAACACGAGACCCAGGAAGAGGGCTGTGATATGAGTCGTCAGATAGCGGGTCAGCGGCCAGAAGAAATGGAACACCGGCCCCCTGTAGTCCGCCCTGTACGGTTCGCCCATAAGCCTCTCGTTCGACGCGATCCGACCTCATTCCCCCGGTCAGCGGCTCCACAATATCAGGCCGCCCCGGGCATCGTGCCAGACAGCCGCACCGGACACCGCTCCGGCCAGTCGGTTCGCACTCGCCCCGGCAAACCCCGGATAGCATATTGCCCTGCTGTGCAGCCGGGCGTCGCCGGACGCGCGGCCAAGGACGATGCCTCGACACCCCAAGCCGGGTGGTCGCAACCCACAGAGAGTCCCTTATGATGTCTCCCGCCAGCACTGGCAACGACACTTTCGGCGCCCGTCGCCTCCTGGAACTCCCGGACGGCTCTTCGGCCTGGATCTTCG
>CAYWLF010000194.1:0-5254 GCA_964458875.1 uncultured Gemmatimonadota bacterium | reverse complement strand
GGTACCTTGTCCGCCCAAACGCTCGCACCGACATTGATCTCATGAATCGATGGGACGCGCGTTCGTGGGGCTTTGCCATCGTGGCCGTTCTCGCGGCCGCCCTCTTCATCCGTTTCGGGACCTGGCAGCTGGATCGCCTGGTCGAGCGCCGTGACCGGAACGCCGACCACCAGGCCCTGGCCGCTGCCGCGCCAGTGGAACTCCCGGGCGCCTTCGCCATGCCTCCGGCCGACTCGTTGCTGTGGAGGCGAGTGCGGCTCACCGGGGTGTGGGACTTCGAAAACGAGATCGTCATCCGGGGGCGCGCCGCACTCGGAACTCCGGGCGTTCACGTGGTCACGCCACTCCTCCTCGAGCCGAGCGGTGCGGTACTCGTGCTTCGCGGCTGGCTCCCCGCAGCGGACGGACTGAGCGCGGACCTCCGGTCCGCCCGTCCCCAACCGGACGACGAGACGCGATCTCGCGTCGTGGTGGTAACAGGCAGGGTATTCCCGGGGGAGCCCTCCTCGGCAGTCCCACCTCGACGACTACGGTTCGAGGTCGGCGAGCAGGCGGTGCTGGGAAGCCTCGACCTCGAGGTGGCGCACCGCGCTGTCGACTATCTCACCCTGGACGCCTGGGTTCTGCCGGACGCGCCGGCGGATGTTGACGGGACGATCGTGCCGAGACCGGTCGAGGCCCCTCCTGCGTCCGACGGTCCCCACTTGATGTACGCGATCCAGTGGTTCGGCTTCGCCGCGATCACGCTCGCCGGGGCGGTCGTCTTCCTGATCAGCCGGCGGCGTGACAGCCAGGAAGGAAGCCAAGCATGAGCTACCGCAAGTTCGTCGACCGATCGGGAAACGCCTGGAGTGTGCGCGATCGCAGCCGCTGGGAGTGGCACTTCGAACCCGAGGGCGGCAACCCCGGCCCGACGAGGGTGGCGCGGGCGCCGGGGCACCAGGACGATCCGTTCGAGCTCAGCAACGAGGAGCTTCAGCGACTGCTCGACTCGGCGCCAGGCTCGACCCGGTCGAGGGCCCCGAATCCCTTCAAGGACTGAGCCCCCCGCCCGCTGCCGGTCCTCCCCTTGTCACATCATCCCATTGGGTGACATTTTGTCCCCATCGCTGTCGTGTTGGGACGTGTTGGCGCAGACGCTTCGGGCCACCGCGGCGTGGATGTACGCCCGGGAGACCCCGCAAATACGCACAAGAGAGCGGCTTGAGGTGGAGGCACCGCCCCCGGCACTCCAGTGGGCAATCGTGGCACACTTCCGGCAAGGGTGAAGCGGGACACTGTTCAAACGTTCGACGCGGGCCGAGCCGCCCGCGTCAGGGTCCGCCGACCGGGCGATCCCCCGGACCCCGGTCGTGCAGGGCCCTTCATAGCCGGCTATCGGCGGTCGCCAGGCCCCGGTGGGCCGGGACGGAGCAAACATGCCTGAAGAACATACGAAGGCCGATGTCGCCCCCCGCGTGCTCGTCGTGGAGGACGAAGAGAACGTCCGCGATCTGCTGCTGACCGTTCTCGCGGAGAACGATTATCGGGTCGATGCGGTCCGCTCCGGCGAGGAGGGACTGCGCCAACTGGATCAGCAGTTGTACGACCTGGTTCTGCTTGACCTCAACCTGCCCGGGATGCACGGTCTCAACGTGCTCGGCGCGGGACCCGCTTTGCAGACCGACGCCCAGTTCATCGTGATGACAGCCTTCGGCTCGATCGACAGTGCGGTCGAGGCCATGAAGCTCGGAGCCGTCGACTTCATCAAGAAGCCGTTCCGCACCGAGGAGCTGCTCCACATCCTGTCTCGCGCCCGCGAGGAGCTCGAGCTCAAGCGGGAAGTCGCGCAGCTCAGGAGCCAGACGAACGCTGGCGTGCGAGCCCACCTGGTGGGGAAATCGCAGGCCATGCAGCGGCTGTACGGCATGATCGAGCGAGTGGCGCCTACCAGGGCCAACGTGCTCATCACGGGGGACACGGGGACCGGTAAGGAGCTGGCCGCGCGGGCGGTGCATGAACTATCCGGCCGCAGCCGCCGGCCGTTCGTGGCGATCAACTGCTCTGCCCTCCCGGAGACCCTCCTCGAGTCCGAGTTGTTCGGGCACATGAAGGGTTCGTTCACCGGCGCGGTGCAGAGCAAGCGCGGGCTGTTCGAGGAGGCACAGGGCGGGACGATCTTCCTGGACGAAATCAGCACGGTGTCCGAGGGAGTGCAGGTCAAGCTCCTCCGGGTCCTCCAGGATCGGAAGGTCACGCGAGTCGGAGGCCGGGAACCGATCACGGTGGACTTCCGGCTCATCGCGGCCACGAACCGCGACCTCAGCGATCTCGTGGAGAAGGGCGAGTTCCGGGAAGACCTGTTCTACAGGCTCAACGTCTTCCCGATCCGCGTGCCGTCGCTACGGGAACGGCGCGACGACATTCCCGTCCTCGCACAGCATTTCCGCCAGCGCTTCGCGGACGAGAACAGCCTCGAGCCGCCGGACATTCCCCCGAAGACCATGACCCGGCTCATGGCGTATGACTGGCCGGGCAACGTCCGTGAACTCGAGAACTTCATCGAGCGCGCGGTGATTATGCATGCTGGGGCCAGGGCCATTCCCTTCGAGCCCCCGGGGCAACGACCCGACCCGGAGAGGAACCTCCTGTCGCGGGCTCGAGAGGAAAAGTGGGACCTGGAACGCCTGGAGCGCGAGTACATCCTCGATATGCTCGAACAGACGCAGTGGCACCAGAGTTCTGCGGCGGAAGCCCTTGGTATCAGTCGGAGGACCCTGTACCGGAAACTCAAGCGCTACCGCGAGCAGGGGATTCTCCCCGAGCCGCATCACGTGGCCCTGCGCCTCTGATCGGGGGGCGCTGCGCGCTGGCCAGTGTGCCATGACACGGAACGAGAAGAGGGGCGCCTTCGGGCGCCCCTCTTCTCACGTACGACACTCCCGGGCGTCGGGCCTAGCCGATCCAACCGCTTCTCTGCTCCGGCTCCCTGCCGTGAGGCATCCAGAGCGTGAAGGTGGCCCCTTCCCCGGGCGTGGACTCGAGCGTCAGATCTCCGCCCATGTACTCGGCCAGCCTTCGCGACAGTGTGAGACCGATCCCCACCCCACCTCGCTTGACCCGGCCGGATCCGCCCTTCTCGTACTCGCCGAAGATCCTCTCCTGGTCCTCTACCGGCACTCCGGGTCCCTGGTCCACCACGCTGATGGCCAGCCAGCGCTCTGCTTCGGACGCGCCTGTCGGACCCTCTCGATGCAGATTGGCCGCCAGGCGCACGTCCGTCCCTTCGGGCGAATACTTGATCGCGTTGCTCAGCAGGTTCGTCGCGATCTGGAGTACCCGGTCCGGATCGGCGACCATGCGCAGATTGCTCCGGTTTCGCTTCAGGCGGAGCCGCATCTTCTTTTGCTCGGCCTCCGGGTGGATTCCATCCATCGCGGCCTGCAGCAGGTCGTTGACCACGATCATCCGAGGCCACGTCTCGAGCCTTCCCTGGGACAGGCTCTCCAGGTCGAGCACGTCCTGCACCAGGCGCATCGCGTGCTCGCTGCCCCTCCGGATCTTCTCCGGAATGTCGCGGGCCTCGCCCGAGGTTTCGGCGAGAAGCCGCTCGGACCACATCAGGACACCGCTGCAGGCGTTCCGCAGGTCGTGGTTCACGAACGCGTAGAACCGATCGCGTTGCTGCTGAGTCTGCCTCAACTCGTCCAGGAGGCGCTGCAGCGTCTTGAATTGCCGGGCGTTCTCGATCGAGACCGCCGCCTGGGCGGCAAGCATGCTGACGACAGTTTCGTCCCGCTCGGTGAACGCTGCGCCGGCCTCCTTGTTGGTCAGATAGAGATTGCCATACGCGCGTTCCCCGATCCGGATCGGTACACCGAGGAAAGAAGTCATTCCGGGGTGCGTCCCCGGCATACCCGCGGAGCGGGGATCCGAGGACATGTCGCGCACGCGGATCGGCTCCTTCGAGTGGGTGACCGCTCCCAGGAGACCCAGGCCCTTAGGCGGGCCACCCATCTTGTCTCTCTGCCTGGCGTCGATCCCACTCGTGATGAACAGCTCGAGCTCGTCGCCTTCCGGGGCCAGGACCCCGAGAGCACCATATGAGGCGTTCGTCAGATCGCGGGCCCTGTCCGCCACCGTCTGGAGAACCGCGTCCAGCTCGAGGTCCGAGGCGACCGCGACCTCCGCCGCATGAAGGTCCTCGAGGATCGTGATGTGGTCTTCGCTCTCGGACCGCAGAGTATCCGACAACTCAGCACGGGTCTGTTCGGCTTCGAGAAGGCGGGCGTTCTGAATCGCCAGTCCGGCCAGTTGGCCGAAGGCGTACAGCAAGTCGGCGTCTTCCTGAACGAACCCGTGATGCTCCGGACGGCCCACCACGATCAGGGTGCCGAGGGCTCCGCTACGCTGTCGAAGCGGCACGGCCAGGACGGTTCGGGCTTCGCCCGGAACGAACACCAGGGATTCAAAGAAGGGCTGATCCGGAAGGTCGTTGTCGATGACCGCCCGGTTCTCCTCGATCGCCTGTTGGCTGAGGGTGCCAGCGACGGGGTAGCGAGCCCCCCTGGCTCCCTCTAGCGACCCGCTGGCCCCGGCTACGACCAACTCCTGGGCATCGGCGTCGTGGAAGGCGACGGCCGCGCCCGAGCCATCGAAGAGCAGCCGGGTGCGCTCGGTAACCACGGACAGGACCTCCTGCAGGTCCTGGGTCTCCAGAATGGCACTGCCCGTCTCACAAATACCGCTGAGACGAGCCGCGATATCGCCGGACCTAGTGCTTCCCTTGCTACCCAAATCAGCTCGTGGGTTGGGGGGACGAGCTGGGCGTCGCCGCGCCCGTGCGGCCGGAACGCGAGGAAATCTACAGCCGTTCGCGCATGAGACAATATTTCACATCGGGATGGGGGCCGCCAGAGTCCCTTGGGACAGGTTGGCGGCCCACGAGATCAGGAAAGAGAGCGCGGGCGACCCAGGATCTCGGAATAGACGATGGCGCGGGCCGCGAGCGGCAGCTTCTCGATCCTGGCCAGGGACGAGAGGGGACCGGTCCTCTCGTCCCTGCCGGATCCCGCGGCCTCTTGAGCCGCAACACGCAGAGACGCCGCCTCTTTCTGGACCGCTTCGTCTTCGCGCACGGAGTCACGCCTCAGGGCGGCGTCCGACCGAATCCTCACGGCGGCAGGCTTGGCCGACGACGGGGCCGGGGATGTCTGCTGACCCGGATCGAGCATTCGCGCGATGTCGGCAAACGCCTCCTTGCGCTGCCGGGCGG
>CAYWLF010000193.1:0-5268 GCA_964458875.1 uncultured Gemmatimonadota bacterium | reverse complement strand
ACGCGGATCAGCCTTCGACCGCTTCCCACTCGTTGTTGGATCGATCCAGATCCGGATAGTTGCCGTCCGCGTCGATCGTGACCTTCGTCAGGTCCCCGGACGTGGGTACCGTACCGGTGGTCGTGCGAGTGCCGGCCCACACGGAAGGTGGCCACACGACCGTCTCCGCGGAACCGTCGGCATACTCGAGCGTCATCTCCACCGGCATCACGCCGCTGGACAGGTTGGATACCGTGACTTCGGCGGAACCGGAACCCGGCACCACCTCGTCGATGGCCTGGTCCAGCGTAGCGGTCCCGAAGAACCACGGCTGCCAGAACCAATCGAGGTCCGCGCCGGCCGTCTCGGACATCATGGCGAAGAAGTCCCACGGCATCGGGTGCTTGAACGCCCAGGTCGCCGCGTAGTCCTTGTAGAACGCGTCGAACGTCTCCTGGCCGATCATGTGCCGCAGGGTGTGCATCATCATCCCCGGCTTGCTGTAGGCGGCCACGCCCGCGCCGAACTGGTGCTCGGCGTAGTCCATGTGACCCATGATCGGCTCCTGCATCTCTAGCTGGACAATCATGTGGTAGCCCCGGTCCTCACCGGGACGGGTCACCGGCGTCTCGTAATAGTCCGCCATGGCGAGCGACGTGTTGTAGGTCGTCAGCCCTTCGTCCATCCAGGCGTAGGCCATTTCCTTCGTACCCACGATCATCGGCATCCAGAAGTGGCTGAGTTCGTGGGTGACCACGCCGTTCAGCCCTCGGTCGGCCGCCTGGTGTGTGATGAACGTGATCATCGGGTACTCCATCCCGCCGACCCAGGGTGGGCCCATAGCAGCCGTGGCCTGTGGATACGGATACGGAAGGATGTAGTCGGAAAAGAACTCGATGGCCTGCTTCGCGTACTCCGTGGCCGGAGCCCAGTGATCCATCTTCGGATCGAACACGTTCTGAATCAGCGCCCTGCCCTGCTCGTGGCCCGTTTCGGCGCCCGTCACATGCCACACGTAGGTGCCACCTGCCGCGAACGCGAAGTCGCGCACCATCTCGGCCTCGAGCGTCCACGTGTGCCAGCCGTCTGCCGTCGGGAGGGTGGCGTTGCCGGCTTCCCTGTCCTCGACGCTTACCACCTTCACGACCGTATCCAGAGCGGGGGCCGAGGCGAGCGTCCGCACCGCCTCCGGGTGAAGTACGTCGCCGGGGTTGCTCAGCATGCCCGTGCCGACGACCAGCCAGCCCTCGGGGACGGTGACGTTGACCGTGTAGTTGCCGTAGTCGGTGTAGAACTCACCGCTGCCCAGGTAGGGCGACTGGTCCTGTCCGAACACGTCATCGAACACCGCGACCTGCGGGTACCACTGGGCGAGGTTGAAGACTTCGTTCTCCAGGTGACCCATTCGGAACGCGTCCCCACCTGGAACGACGAACGACCAGTCCACGTCGATCTCGACCACGCCACCGGGCGCCAGGGGCTCGGGCAGGGAGATCACGGCGAGTGTCCCACTAATTCGGAAACCGGGATCTTGCGGTCCTCTCGGCTGCTGGCCGAAGGATTGGCGAGGCGGAAGTTCTTCGAGGGCCATGCCGCCGGCCGCGACGCGGTTCAGCGTCATGCCGCCGGTGATCGTGGAACTGCGACCACGCGGCGATCCTTCCGCAAACACGTTCTGATACAGGTGAAGGACGATGGCCGGCCGCTCGTGCGGGGTCTCGTTCCGGACCGTGATTTTCGAGCTGGCCGTCAGCAGGGCGGACTCAGGTTCGATCTTCACGTCGATGTCGTAGTCTACCCACTGCTGCCAGTAGTCGGCCCCGGGTCGGCCGTCCGCCCGGCGCGTCCCCGTTTCGAGTGCCGCCACGTAACCGCTCGGCGGCTGTACCGGGTTGAATACCGGGTAGTCGACGACCAGGCCTTCGCCGTCGGCCGGGTTCGCGTCCTGCGCCGCAGCGTTCGGCGCTGCAACGGCAACTACTATCGCCAGCGCGACGATCGATCGACTCCACGTTCTCATCATGTTCCGCCTCCCCATCATCCTCTACCTCCGTATAGTGACTTTCCGACGCCTGATCTCTCCGCGTCAGTAACAGGTATCCACCCCTTGCCGCTGTGTGCGGGACGGCAACCTACTCCGGAATCTCGAAGTCCGTCCAGTTGATGAGCGGCAGCAACTGGTGCTTTCCCTCGTGCCTCCAGTCAGCCGGCGGCCACGCCATCGACCCGAAAGGCGCGATCCGACTGACACTCAGACGAGCGGCGAGCGCGGCCAGATTCTGAAGCTCCTCGGCACCGCTGTAGCCCAGCGTCTGGATGTGTCCTTCCAGGGGTTGCAGCGCGTCTTCCAGCGCTTTCAGATCCTGAACGCGATGCACCCAGACCACTCGCGGCAGTGATTCGGCTCGGATTGCCGGATCCTCGCTCGACAGGATGGTCCAGGCCAGGGACTCTCCCGGACTCACGACCCTCGACCGACCGCTCTCGTAGCCGGCGAACTCAAAGGCCGCCCGAGCCGCCCGAATCGCTACGGCCTCGGCCGCCGTCGCTTCCGGGGGTGGCTGCGTCCGGGTCTGTTCCTCGAGAGCAGCCGCGAGTCTTTCGACGAACGGTCGAGTCGAATCTCCCACAACGTAGACCAATCGGGGCGAAACGCAGCCCTGTTGGTCATACGCGCATATGTCACGGGCCAGCGCCGTGACGGCAGACAGGGGGCCGTCCGGTAGCACTACCCCGATGCCGGTCTTCGGTCCGTACGTGACGAGGTCCGTGTTCGCGGGCAGGCTTCGGCGCACTTCCTCCACCGTCATGCTTCCCCCATACACCACGGTCCTGCCGGCCCACTTCGCCCATTCCCGCCACGCCACCGGAAAACTGTCTCCAGCCCACCAGGTCGCGGCGATGCAGCGGCCCAGGAGCGGATCCTCGTCGGTCAGGACACGGGCAAACAGCGGAAGGAGGCCCGGTTCCGACCCCGGCAGTTTGCACAGGACCCCCGACCGAACGAGCAGCGCTCGTATGGTGGCGGTGATGGCCACCCCGGGGACGTTCCCTGCAAGCACCTGGAGCACCACCGGTGGCCCGAGGGCCCGGCGACTGCGCCGACCCTGCCCTGCCCAACGCGTGTCCGTGACGAAGCCGTCCAGTATGCCGGCTCCCCCGAGTTCAGACTCCACCAGGCCGGCCAGGGCCTCGGACGTCCAGGTGCGGGACATGCCCTCCAGGGTCTCCGCGACCAGGCTCTCGCTCCACCCCAACTCGACACGCAGGAGCTCCCGAGCCGCCATTCCCTCGGGCTCATGCGCCGACAACCGTCCGGCAGCCCTGGTGATCGCCTCGATCACCTCATGCGTAGAGCGAGATGCGCGCGCCTCCAGGGCCGCGCTCCGAACGGAGCTTGCTACGGACCTGGCCTGCGCTGCGGTCAACGCCGGGGCACGGAAGGCCGTGCCCGCCCGGCTGCGACTTTCGAGCCACTCCGTCGGCGGCGGGTCGAGTCCGGGCAGATGCCAGGCCTCAAGCATGGCCCTGCGCGTCCAGGAGCGCCGCCGTGGCCAGCGAGCAGCCGCGCGGTGGAGATCCGTCCGTCCGTCCGACCCATTCGATTCCGTCCTCCACGACTCTACCCTGGTCTTCCGTCAGCACGGCGCACACGCTCCCGAGGTTGGCGAGGTCGAAGTGGCAGAGTATCCCTTTCTCACCAGGCGGGAGCTCTTCCAGCGTAACCGGGTGGAGTACCCGCGACCGCAACCAGGGAGGTCCCACCAGCGGGTAGGCCGGCTCGCCGCAGCCGTAGCGCTGCGACAGAAGCTCTGTCATACCGAATTCGTTGACGATCGCGTCCGGTGAAATCTCCAGTTGCTCCGCCAGCCCCCGCACCAGGTTCGCGCGTCTGAGCCCGGGGCGTCCCTTCTCGCCACCGGTGTCCATCAACACGGACCCGACAGGGAGCCGGTCGCTGACCGAGCGACCTGCCTGCAGACGCTCCAACCACTCTGCGAAACCGAGTGTCGTCCCGAGGAGACACAGCGGACGCCCCGCGTGTACGCTCTCTCGCACCTCGGCGTCCAACAGATCCCACTCGATGCCGGCGGCCGAGGCCACGCTGGCGCCGTCTCCGGATCCGAAGCCGGTGCGGAGGTCATCCATCATCCACCCGAGCGACGAATCGGATTGATGCGTAAAGGTAGGTGGGAAGGTCACTATCCTCGCGGGATTATCGTCGTTGATGACGAATCCGCGGAATCCCGCCCGCAGCGAGGCGCGGTACAGCTCGGGGGACCTTACCAGGTGCCGGCCCTGCGCGGACCGTCCGCGGGTCGTACCGCTCGTGAGGAATACCAACCGGGCATCGGAGCGGTCTCCGACGATCAGGTCGACCACGCGGAAGGCCTCCGTGGGAACCGGAAGGACTTCGCGCCAGCCTCTCACGTCTGCCGGAGCCACGCCTCTCGTCTCACAGTACTTCCGATACGGAGCGTTCTCCTGGAACTGGAGGCGGAATGCCCGACGCGCCCACCTATCCAGTTCCTCTTCGTCCCATGAGGGCATTCCGGGGCGCCAGCCCTCGAAGGCGGCCATCAGTTCCGTCGACAGGAGGTCGAAGGACTCCGTCGCGGGCTCGTGCGGGGCTGTCATCCGCGGAATGTGGTGGCTGGAAACCGGGGCGACAAGCAACGCATGCCCCGGCGGATCAGCGACTGTCCAGGTTCCCGGTGTGGGTTTGACCTTTACGTACCCACTTTACCTCTACCGACCCTCCGGGGTCCGATCTGGCGATCGCATCACGTAAGATGATAATAGTGCTGCACTTGGTACCGCCCGCCTCGACCACCACGTCGCCGTCTTTGAGGCCCATCCGCTCCGCCGGCGTGTCGCGGAGCACTCGCAACACGAGCAGGCCCTCGTCGACTCCGTCGAAGTACTCGGCCAGGTCGCCGCTCAATTCCCGGAATTCGGCCCCTCCCACCCTCCGGTCCGACAGCAGCAAGGTGCGCAGTTGGCTCGGGACTACCTGCGGTCGGAAGTAGTAGGCGAATTCTCCGTCGGGATCCGCTCCCGAGGTGACCGAGAACGAATACCCGGCGGAATCTCCTCGCATCACCCGCAGTTGCCCGCGCAGGTGAACCAGCGAGTCCAGGTGGACCCTGGCCGATTCGAACGAGGAGTCGCGCACCCGGGCCAGGCGGCCAGCCAGTTCTTCATTCTCCCACACCGTGACACCCGTCCGGTCGGGCCACGCTTCGTGCTCTCGCATGCGCTCGAGCAGCACGTGCGCCTTCTCGCTGT
>CAYWLF010000192.1:1487-5281 GCA_964458875.1 uncultured Gemmatimonadota bacterium | reverse complement strand
CCGGCAGATTTCGTCCAGTGCGAACCGACGGACGACTCCCGGCGAGCAGCGGCTGCGGCCGGGGTCAGACTGATTCCGGTCCTGCACGATGGCCCGGACCTGGATCGCCAGGCGCGGGAAGTCACACTCTCCGAGGGCGGGCCAGCGGCGATCCTCGAAGCGGCGGGCAAGGGTGGCCGGGGCGTGAGGCCAAGCTGGGATCGGGCCGGAGCCCTGGCGAGGAAGATCCCTCTCGTCCTGGCCGGGGGCCTGGAACCGGGCAACGTGGCGGACGCGATCGCCGCAGTGCGCCCCTTCGGAGTGGACGTGTCGAGCGGCGTCGAGGAAACGAGGGGAAGCAAGGATCCGGTACGGATCGCAGCCTTCGTGCAGGCGGCACGGGCCGCGGCGGCTGAGCGGCCGCGTCGACCGGACGACGAAACCATACCAGGGGCGGACCATCGATGAGCGAGATCGTGACCGGCGACGGGATTCCGCACGCCACGCTGGATGACCTGTTGAGCGGGCGGCTGCCGGACGGACGCGGACGGTTCGGTGAATATGGAGGCCGCTTCGTTCCGGAGACGTTGATGCCGGCGTTGGCCCTCCTGGAGACGGGAGCGAGAGACGCGTTGGCGGACGACCGCTTCCGGGCGGAGTTCGAGGCGGAGCTCAAGGACTGGATCGGTCGTCCAACTCCCCTGACACGCGCCGCTCGCCTGAGTGAGGCGTGGGGCGCCGACGTGTGGCTGAAGCGTGAAGACCTGGCGCACACCGGCGCGCACAAGATCAACAACGCGATCGGACAGGCGCTGCTGGCCCGTCGCATGGGTGCTCGACGAGTCATCGCGGAGACCGGGGCCGGACAGCACGGAGTCGCCTCGGCCGCCGCCTGCGCCCGTCTGGGCCTTCCCTGCACCGTATACATGGGCGAGGTCGACGCGGCCCGGCAGCGGCCCAACCTCCAGCGCATGAAGCTGCTGGGCGCAGAGGTCGTGGAGGTCACGAGCGGAGACCGGACTCTGCGCGCAGCCATCGACGAAGCGCTGCGCGACTGGGTGTCCGATCCGGAAAACACATACTACCTGCTCGGATCCGCGGTCGGCCCCCACCCCTACCCATGGCTCGTCCGCGAGCTGCAGGCGGTGATCGGCCGCGAAGCCCGATCCGGAATGCTGGATGCCCTGGGACGTCTCCCCGACGGCGTCGTGGCATGCGTCGGCGGCGGCTCCAACGCCATCGGGATCTTCCACTCTTTCCTCGGCGACTCGGACGTGGAAATGCTCGGGATCGAGGCGGGCGGCTCGGGGACGGGTCTCGGCGAGCACGCCGCTACCGCGAGCCTCGGCACCGCCGGCGTGCTGCATGGCAGCCGCTCCCTGTTGCTCCAGGATGAGTTCGGCCAGGTGCGTGACACCCACTCGGTATCCGCCGGTCTGGACTACCCGGGCGTGGGCCCCGAGCATGCGTTTCTCGCCGCGATCGGGCGCGTTCGCTACGACAGCGTCGGGGACGACGAGGCGGTCGAGGCGCTTCGGGAGTGTGCCGCAGCCGAGGGGATCATCCCGGCCCTCGAAAGTTCGCACGCGCTGGCCGGTGCCAGGCAACTGGCCCGCGAGCGGCCGGGCGCGACCATCCTCGTCGGTCTGTCGGGACGAGGAGACAAGGACCTCGGAATCCTGGACGGCCTGGGCGACGCGGACGAGGAGGGCCCGCGATGAACAAGGAAGCGAGCTCCGTCTTCGAGACAGGCGACGCACGATCCGGTGCCGAACGGATCACCGCGGCCGTCGCGCGCGCGAATGCAGCGGGGAGACCCGCGATTGCCGCCTTCCTTACGGCCGGCTTTCCGACCCGCGGAGACTTCGCCGGGTTCCTGGCGTCGGCCGTGAGTGAAGCGGACCTGGTGGAGGTCGGAGTTCCATTCAGCGACCCGATGGCCGACGGCCTTACGATTCAGCGATCCAGCCGGAAGGCCCTCGAAGACGGAACGACTCTACCGTGGATCCTCGAGACGGTCGCTCGGGTGGCTGGCGAGGGCCGCGGGCGAGCCCCGGTGCTCCTCATGAGCTATCTGAATCCGATCATGGCGCACGGATTCGAGAGATTGGCGGCCGACGCGGCGAAGAATGGAGTCGCCGGCCTCATCGTGCCCGATCTTCCGCTCGAGGAAGCGAGCGAGCTTCGGTCCGTCCTGGACGCGCAGGGCATCGCGCTCGTCCAGCTCGTCACCCCCGCGACGCCGCCCGCCCGACTGGAACGGGTGTGCGCGGCCAGTCGAGGCTTCGTGTACGCCGTGACCATGAAAGGAACGACGGGCGCCAGCGTCGACGTCGGATCGGCCGGTGATTACCTCAGGCGAGTCCGGCAGGTATCACCCCTTCCGGTCCTCGCGGGATTCGGGGTGCGGTCAGCCTCGGACGTGGCCAGTCTCGGAAGGTTCGCCGACGGTGTGATCGTGGGGAGCGCGCTCGTCGAGGCCGTGGAACAGGGACAGGATCCAGCCACCTTCGTGCGCGGGCTACGGGAAGAGGAGGCAGTATCGTGATCGCGATCCTGGAGAAGAGCGCGTCCCTGAGCACCAAGGCCGAAATCGTACGGTTCCTGGAACAGGAGGGCTTCCGCGTTCAGGTGAGCGAGACGTCCGAAGGCTCGTTCGTGAGCGTAGTCGGAGAAGGTGCGGAGACCGTAGCCGATGCCCTGCGGGGGATGCCGGGAGTCGCCGATCTCAGGCCCGATGCGCCCGGGTACCCGCTGGTATCGCGAACTCACAAACCGGACGCCACGCGCGTGAAGGTGGAGGACGTAGTGATCGGGGGCCGCGAACTCGTGGTCATGGCGGGCCCGTGCTCCGTGGAGGGCCGTGAGCAGATCGTGCAGGCGGCGGAGGCCGTGTCGGCGGCTGGCGCTCGGCTGCTGCGCGGCGGAGCCTTCAAGCCCCGAACCTCGCCCTACAGCTTCCAGGGGCTGGGCGAGGAAGGCCTGAGGCTGCTGGCCGAGGCGCGGGATCGCACGGGGCTGAAAGTCGTGACCGAGGTGGTGGCCCCGGAGGACGTGGACGTGGTCGCCGAATACGCGGACATGCTGCAGATCGGCGCCCGCAACATGCACAATTATCGGCTGCTCTCGGCAGTGGGTATGCAGCCGCGCCCGGTGCTCCTCAAGCGCGGAATGATGTCCACCGTGGACGAGATGCTACTCGCGGCCGAGTACGTGGTGGCGGGGGGCAATCCGCGCGTGGTCCTGTGCGAGCGCGGTATCCGCACCTTCGAGACCTCATCTCGCAACACCCTCGACCTGTGCGCCGTGCCGATCCTCAAGGAACGGACTCACCTCCCGGTGATCGTCGATCCGAGCCACGCCGCGGGCCGGCGTGAATGGGTCCCTGCCCTGGCGCGCGCCGCGGTGGCGGCCGGGGCGGACGGCCTGATCGTGGAGGTGCACCCCGATCCGCCGAACGCGGCCAGCGACGGCCGGCAGAGCCTCACACCGGCAGCCTTCGAGGACCTGATGCGAGACCTCGCCCCTCTCGCCCACGCGGTGGGTCGAAGCCTCGACTTCCCGGCACCGTGAAGTGCCGCATTGCGTTTCCGCGAACGAAGCGCGAGATTTAGTGTAGACTAAATCATGACGCCTTGATGGCGTCGGATCGTTTCGCGGAGACAACAATGTCCGGGTCGTGGTGGATCTCTCTAGTGATACTGGGTGCCGTTGCGTGGTTCTTACCCCGCTACGGGGTAGCTGCGCGTGTGACCCGCTGGCGGGGCGTGCGGCACCGGGTGCGGGTTGAAGACACACTCAAGCACATGCTCGCG
>CAYWLF010000192.1:0-1387 GCA_964458875.1 uncultured Gemmatimonadota bacterium | reverse complement strand
CCTCTCACGGCGATTCACCTGGCCGCCGATCGGGCCGAGCACCGGCTGACGGTCGACCAGGCGGACCGGCTGGACGCCCAACTCGGACACCCACCCACCGATCCGCACGGCGACCCTATCCCCACGACCGAAGGTCGGATTGCTCCGTTCCCCGGGGTGCCCCTCACGGACTACCCCGAGGGAGAGGACGCGGAGGTCACGCATCTCGAGGATGAGCCTCCAGGGGTCTTCGAAACGATCGTCAGGGTCGGACTTTCCCGCGGGAAGCGTGTTCGCGTCATAGAGCGTCGCCCCGGCCTGGTGCGCCTCGAGGTCGACGGGCATACGGTATCCCTGCCGTCCGTTGCCGCTTCCAACGTGCACGTGGGCCCGGTTCGGGACGTGATCGGGCTCGCGGACGATGTCATTCCCCTTGCCCGGCTAGGCCGAGGCCAGGACGGTGAAGTCGTTGGAATCGACGACCGGGTGCGGGGTCTGACCCGGCGACGCCTCCTCGACCTCGGCGTCACCCCTGGCACCGTGATCCGCCCGGAACTCGAGCCCCTGTTCGGCCGGCCGCGCGCCTTTCGAATCCGCCAGACCCTGGTGGCCTTGAGGGACGAGCAGGCGGAAGGCATCCAGGTCAGACCACTCCCGACGGAGCCCGTGAGCCTCGTCGCCGACGATGAGCGAGAGGCCTCGTGAGCGGTTGCCAGACATGCCCCGCCTATGAACAACTGACCCGCATGGGCATCTCCATGGGGAGGTACGACCGGGTCGTGGCTCTCGCAGGAAACCCGAACACCGGGAAGTCGACGTTGTTCAACGCGCTGACCGGGCTGCGGCAGCACACGGGCAATTGGCCGGGCAAGACCGTCACGCGGGCCGAAGGCGGCTTCGAGTACAGGGGCGTTCGCTTCAAGCTGGTGGACCTTCCGGGCACGTACTCGCTGATGGCAGCCTCACAGGACGAGGAAGTGGCGCGCGACTTCCTGCTGTTCGCCCGTCCCGACTGTACGGTGGTGGTCACGGACGCCACCGCACTGGAGCGCAATCTCAACATGGTGCTCCAGGTGATGGAGGTAACCAGCAGGGTCGTCGTGTGCGTCAACCTGATCGACGAAGCGGAACGCAAGGGAATCCAGGTCGATGCGGAGGCGCTCTCGGCCGAGCTGGGTGTCCCCGTGGTCCTGACCTCGGCGCGGTCGGGCCGAGGCGTGAGGGAGCTGGTCGAGACGGTGAACGAGGTCGCCGAAGGGGCGTGGACCACTTCACCTCGCCTCGCCGACCCACCTCCACTCATCGCCAGCGCGCTCGACGAACTGTCGCCGATGGTCGCCCTCGCGGCCCCGGACGCCGAGAATCCTCGCTGGATCGCGTATCGCCTGCTCGACGGAGACCACCGTGT
>CAYWLF010000191.1:0-5294 GCA_964458875.1 uncultured Gemmatimonadota bacterium | reverse complement strand
TCGATTTCAACGCCGTACAGCGCGGCGACGCCGAGATGGAGCAGAAGGTCAACCGTGTCCTGCGCGCGTGCGTCGAACTCGGCGATGACAACCCGATCGTCAGCATCCACGACCAGGGGGCGGGCGGCAACTGCAACGTTTTGAAGGAAATCGTCGAGCCGGCGGGCGCCCGGATCGAGGTGCGGGACATCCCGGTAGGAGACCAGTCGCTGTCTGTGCTCGAGATCTGGGGCGCCGAGTACCAGGAGAACGACGCCCTCCTGCTGCGACCGGATCACGAGGCACTGTTCCGCTCGCTCGCCGAACGTGAGAAGGTGCCGGTCGGGTTCGTCGGGCAGGTTACGGGAGACGGACGCATCGTACTGCACGACGAGACCGACGGGTCTACTCCGGTCAACCTCGAGCTCGACGCCGTCCTCGGGGACATGCCCCAGAAGACGTTCGAGCTCGACCGGGTCGATCCGGAACTGCAGCCCCTCCAACTTCCGGTGGAGTTGACGATCGCCGAGGCCCTGGACCGCGTGCTCCGGCTGCTTTCCGTCGGTTCGAAGCGTTTCCTGACGACCAAGGTGGACCGGTGCGTGACTGGCCTGGTGGCCCGCCAGCCGACCGCGGGGCCCCTGCAGCTTACGGTCGCCGACGTGGCCGTGATCGGGCAGAGCCACTTCGGGATCACGGGCGGCGCCACCGCAATCGGCGAACAGCCCATCAAGGGCCTCCTGAACCCGGTCGCCATGGCCCGTATGTGTGTGGGCGAGGCCCTGACGAACCTGGTTTGGGCCCCGGTCAGCGCCCTGGAAGACGTGAAGTGTTCGGGCAACTGGATGTGGGCTGCGAAGCTCCCCGGCGAGGGCGCGAGCATGGCCATGGCGGCGGCCTCGCTCAGCGCCTGTCTGCTCCAGCTCGGAATCGCGATCGACGGTGGCAAGGACAGCCTTTCCATGGCGGCCCTGGCCCCGGACGAGACCGGCGAAGACGAGATCGTGAAGGCTCCGGGTTCCCTGGTCGTCTCCGCCTACGTGACCTGTCCCGACATCACGAGAGTCGTGACCCCCGACCTGGAGCTCCGCGAATCCGGACGAATCCTGTATGCGGACCTGGCGCACGGGCTTACCCGGTTGGGGGGATCCTCCCTGGCCCACGTGTTCGGACAACTCGGCGACGATTCGCCGGATCTCAGCGATCCTCCGCAGTTCAAACGGGCCTTCGAGGCCGCGCAGCGACTGATCGGCGAAGGCCAGGTGACGGCCGGCCACGACCGGAGCGACGGCGGTCTGATCACCACGCTCCTGGAGATGGCCTTCGCCGGGAATTGCGGCATGGAAATCGATCTTCCGGGCGACGCGGCCGACGCCATCCCGATCCTCTTCAACGAGGAGCTGGGACTGGTCATGGAGGTTCCCGCGCACCGGGCGGAGCGGGCGGTCAACATGTTCCAGGCGGCGAACGTCCCGTGCTACGACATCGGGCGGGCCACATCGACCCCGGAGGTCCGGGTCGCCGTGGGCGGTGAGACGGTGCTCGAAGCGGACATGCGCGACCTCAGGGACACCTGGGAGGCCACCAGCTTCCAGATCGACGCCCTGCAGGCCAATCCGGCGTGCGTGGCCCGGGAGAGGGACGGCCTGCGGGACCGCATCGCCCCCGTGTACGACGTTCCGTGGGAAGTCGCCCCGACCTCCTCCGAGATCCTGGTGAGAGCAGCCAAGCCGAAGGTGGCGATCGTACGGGAGGAAGGCTCCAACTCCGATCGGGAGATGGCGTCGGCGTTCTTCCTCGCCGGGTTCGAGCCGTGGGACGTCGCGATGTCCGACTTGCTCGCGGGACGCATCCGCCTCGAAGGATTCCACGGAATCGCGTTCGTGGGCGGCTTCAGCTACGCCGACGTCCTGGACTCGGCGAAGGGCTGGGCCGGCGTGATCCGTTTTCACCCGGAGCTTGCCGAGCAGTTCGACGTCTTCGCCGCCCGCCCCGACACCTTCACACTGGGGGTGTGCAACGGATGTCAGCTCGAGGCGCTCCTGGGCTGGGTGCCCTGGCGGGGCATCGAACAGCACCTGCAGCCCCGTTTCATCCACAACGCCTCGGACCGGTTCGAGTGCCGCTACAGCACGGTGCGGATTCTCGAGAGTCCCTCGGTGATGCTTCGTGGCATGGAAGGGGCGACCCTGGGCGTGTGGCTGGCTCACGGCGAGGGCCGGGCGTTCTTCCCGGACGCCGAGATCCTCAAGCGTGTGGAGGCCGAGGGGCTGGCCCCCGTTCGCTTCGTGGACGACGCCGCCGAGGTGACCGAGCGCTATCCGTTCAACCCGAACGGGTCGGCGAACGGAATCGCGGCCCTGTGCTCCCCGGACGGCCGACATCTCGCCGTCATGCCGCACCCGGAGCGTGGTTTCCTGAGCTGGCAGTGTGGCTGGAACCCGCCCGAGTGGAGGGACTCGATCCGGGCGGCCGCCGACATGGGGCAGCCGTTCCCTTCGCCGTGGCTGCGCATGTTCCAGAACGCCCGCGAATGGTGCGAGGGCGCCTAGGGTCCGGTTCCCGCCCACAGCAGGAGCGCGCCCAGCAGGATCACCAGAAGCGACCACCCCCTGATGGTGCGGTCGGGCTTCAGCTTCCACCAATCCGCCAGCTTCCGAGTCCGGTCGAACCCGATCATCGGCAAGGCCACGCCTCTCAGGATCACCAGCAAGCCCAACGCCCATACGAATGCGGGTAGGCGCGTCGACGGAGCCGCCAGGATAAGGGCGATTCCGATGCCAATGCGCACCATGGAGATGACCGGCAGCATCGTCCGCGTGAGCACCTTGTCGAGGCCCCGCCGCATGTGGGCGGGGGATGCCAGCATCGTGAGTCCGATGCTGAGGCTGAGCACACCGATGGCCACGACGAAAAGGGTCATGGCACCCGCCTGAGATCCAGATCGTGGAAGTCATAGCTGAAGTCCACGGATGGTGAAGCCGCCTTCATTCGCGCCCCGGCCACGCTGCCATCGGTAGCCAGTTCGAAGGTGATGAACGCATCGGCCCGCAGCTCGGGATCTCGCCAGCGCACGTAGAACGTGTCGAACTGCCAGTGTTCCAGGTCGCCGAGGAGCGACGCCGTGCGATTGAACTGGATCGCCAGGTCGCCTTCCCCCTCCACGATCTCGACGTCGCCGTACCACTTGTCGCGGTAGGTACCGGCGTAGCCCTCGAGAGGCAGCGAGGGGCGTGACGTGGAATCCCTTTCCGCGGCCGCCGCCTGGTCCCGGGCCGCCACCATGGAGTCCCGCCGAGCGCTGAGTTCGCTGAACGTCGTAATCCAGTCCCGCGGCTCAGCATCCAGGTAGTGATCGAGAATTCGGGCCGTGATCGACTCAAAGGCAACGCCCATCTCCTGGTTCGTCAGGACCGCGATCCCAAGCTTCAGTTCCGGGACCATCGTGAGCCGCGAGACGTAGCCCGGAAGCCCACCGGTGTGCGTCACCATCTTGTGCCCCCGGTGGTCACGGATTCCGAATCCCAGTGCATAGCCTGCGAACTGAACCTGCAGCGGCTCCAGGCCGTCCGGAACTCGACCGATCGGCAGGGGAGTGACCGGCTTCCACAGCTGGGTCGTCGTCCGCTCAGAGAAGATGCGCTCCGAATCTGACACCCTGCCGGAATCCAACTGCACGATCAGCCACTTGGCCATGTCAGCCGCGGTCGAGTTGATCCCGCCCGCCGCGTTGGTCGCCGTCGCGGCAAGCGGCTGCACGGGCCTCACCGTTCCTTCGATGCGGGCGTGCGGCGTCGCGACGTTTCCCTCCTCCAGCGTGGAAGCCCGGGTGACCCGGGTGTCGTTCATTCCGAGTGGTTCAATGATCCTCGTCTGTACGAAATCCTCCCACGTGAGTCCGCTCACCTCCTCGATGACCAGGGCCGCCACGTGGTACAGGATGTTGTCGTAGGCATAGGCGCTGCGGAAGCTCGTCACCGGCTCCAGGTAACGAACGGCCTCCACGATCTCCCTGCGGGTGAAATCGGACTCCGGCCAGTACAGCAGGTCGCCCTGTCCGAGGCCCAGCCCGCTCCGGTGCACCAGAAGGTCTCGCACCGTGATCTCGCGGGTCACCCACGGATCCCACATCTGAAACCAGGGCAGATAGTCGATCACCGGCCCGTCCCACTCCAGCTTTCCGTGCTCCACCAGGATACCGAGAGCCGTGGCCGTGAACGCCTTCGTGTTGGAGGCGATGCCGAACCGTGTGCGCTCGTCCACCGGCGTGGCTTCGCCGATCGTTCGCACACCGAACCCCCTGGCCAGGACCACCTCCCCGTCCTTCACGATCGCGACCGCGACGCCCGGTACTTCGAACGTCTCCAGCGTACGCTCCACCCACGCATCCAGATCGGGCACGCCCACCGGGAAGTTGCCCGGAACTACGTCCTGGGCTTCGACTGTCCGCGATGGAAGGAGGAGAAAGCCGACGAGAGCCAGCAAGGCCAGTCGACGTCGAGTGGACATGGTCACGACTCCAGGTCAGGAGGTGCGAATCCCTTTCTAAACGAATAGGCTGAATCTAGAGGTCTGACGAACACGTAGGAAACACCGGAACCTGGTCCCTGAACGGAAGCACGCGTGATGGAAGATCCGACAATCCCCTCGTCACTCATCGGCGCGATCACGTTCTTTCTGCTGCTCGGGATCATCGCGCTGGTCGTGGTCAAGGAGACGGTGAAGGTCATCCTGAAGCCGGCCCTCGTCATCGTGGGCCTGGCGATCCTGGCCGTGTGGGCGGGCGTCCTGGACGAGACTGCCGTGGGTGGCGCGTTCGAGTGGCTTGGCGAGCGGCTTCTCGCCGGTCTCGAAGGCATCTCGACCTGGGTCGCCGAATCGTGGGAGTCTCGAACCGGAGACTCCTGACCTGTCAGTGGTGGAGCGGGGCGCCCTTCGCGCCGACCTGCACCTCCCACACCCTTCCGGTTCGCGTCGAGGTCACGTAGATGGCCTCGGCGTCGAAGTCTCCCTGGCCGAAGGCGATGCTGGCCGCTCCCGGCATG
Source organism: uncultured Gemmatimonadota bacterium (assembly GCA_964458875.1). Lineage (GTDB taxonomy): Bacteria > Gemmatimonadota > Gemmatimonadetes > Palauibacterales > Palauibacteraceae > Benthicola. Next base: position 270 of record CAYWLF010000191.1, on the reverse strand, counting down.
TCTTCGGCGACGAGGACCGATTCTCCGGTCGAGGCGTCCACCCTCCAGATCTGGCCAAATCCGTTCGCCGCCACGTATATGCGACCGTACTCGTCCAGCGCGATCCCGTCGTTGGCCGCCCGGTCGCCGAGGTCGGTGACCAGCTCAGGCAGACCCGCGACGTCACCGCCCTCCAGCGGCACGGCCCACAGTTTTCCGCTGGGCACCATGGGTCGAAGACTCTCGAAGATCTGGGCCACGTACAGAGTAGTCCCGTCCGATGAAAGAGCG